>CAVBMG010000002.1:112314-122615 GCA_963596435.1 Agathobacter sp. | reverse complement strand
AGTTACATAATATATATCGGATAAATAGAAAGTTTCTTTAAGAGTTAGGGTCCATTATTTTGACAATTCTAGCTGCAATCGCAGAATCCATAGCCCCCAGTATTGCTCCTCTGGTACTTACATCCAGATTTTTAAGAATAGAAGCTGCCAGATCCAGATTATCTGTCATATTACCCAGAATAGCTGCTGCCTCTGATGCCTGCATGTTGCTGAATGTATTGGCATATTCCTGCATCTGCTTATCTGCTGCTTCTGTCTGAATCACCTGTTTATATAATGCTTCTGCGGTAGTCGGGTCCATCTCTTCATAATACTGGCGATACTCATCTGCGCCCGGTCCATTCTCCGCATATACAACTTCCTCATAAAACTGTTCTTTTATCTTCTGGAATTCTACCTGATTGTCTTCAAAAGTCTTCAGTCTCTGGACTTCCGTCTTCAACGTATCAATCTGTTCTGCATAGGTAGCATTGGTACTTTGTGCCTGGTCAAGCTGTTTCTCCAGTGTCTTGATCTGTTCTACAGCATCTTTCAGGCTATTATATCCACCATAGGCTTCTTCATTTTTCGTTGTTTCTGTCGTACTTTCTGAAGGTAATATCTTATTGATTACTGGAACATCTTTCAGAATCGGAGTCAGTACATTAGAGCCAAAACCGCCTACATCCATCTTCACCAGCAATACCAGAATACCTAACCAGATCAGAATGATAAAAAGCGTGACGATTACAACAGAGGCGCTGCTGCCGTCTATCTGTTCATCCAGTTCACGCTCTTGACTCTCCAGTTCCTTTGCTTTTTTCTTTGCTTCTTTTCTCTGATTCTTCTGCTCCTGTTTGAACTGCTTCTTGCTTTCTTTAAGCTGTTGCATCTGCATTTCAGGCGCATCTGTACTCATATTTGAATTTTTACTAGCCATTGTTCTGTTCTCCCGCTATTTTCTGTCCATGTGTATAAGTAGTTAACTGATCTATTTCCTTGCTTTCCTGAGCCTGTTCTTCTTTCATGAACTCTTCAAAAGCATTTTCTTTTAGCTTCTCATGTGCCTTTCTCTCCTGCATCAGAGTCTGCAATGCACTTCTGGCTTTTTCCACCTCTCTGGATGCCAGATTGATCTGTACCATCTGATTTTTGATATACTCATCCATTTTCAGCACAGCCATTTTGTTTTCTCTGATCTTGCGGATATCAATTTTCTCCAGACGAAGCCTGAGTCCTTCTTCCATATAATCACTTCGTCTTTTCTGTAATTCCACAAGTTTGAGTCTCTCTGCATCCAGTTTGGCATTTGCCTGTGCGAAATCCTGTTTTGCCTTATTTTCCAGTTTCTCTTTTACATCCAGAATGCTCTGCATTTTATATCGGAACTTCGCCATCGTCCATCACTCTCTTTATCCTTCAAACAGTCCCTCCAGCATTTCTACTGTCTGGTTGAAATCATATTTTTCATCTGTAGTCTGCAAAAGGAAATCATTCACAGCTCCTATCTTGCTGATTGCATTATCAATATTGGGATTGCTGCCTTTCTTATACGCTCCGATATTGATCAGATCCTCTGCTTCATTGTATGTCGCCATAATATTTTTTAATTTGCCGGCTGCTGCTCTGTGTGTCTTATCTGTTACCATGGACATACATCTGGAAATACTCTGTAAGACATCAATTGCAGGATAATGGTTCTTATTTGCCAGCTTTCTGGTCAACATAATATGTCCATCCAGAATACTTCTCGCAGTATCTGTAATTGGCTCGTTAAAATCTTCACCATCTACCAGGACTGTATACAATCCTGTAATAGATCCTACTCTTGCTCTACCTGCACGTTCCAAAAGCTTTGGCATCTCTGAATATACACTTGGCGGATACCCTCTGGTAACAGGCGGTTCACCACTGGCAAGTCCTATTTCTCTTTGTGCCATAGAGAATCGGGTCAGGGAATCCATCATAAGCAATACATCCTTGCCCTGATCCCTGAAATACTCTGCGATTGCCGTTGCTGTTTTGGCAGCCTTGTTTCGCTCCAGAGCCGGTTTATCAGAAGTTGCTACAACGACTACAGAACGTTTCATACCTTCTTCACCAAGGTCACGTTCAATAAATTCACGGACTTCTCGTCCACGCTCTCCTATCAATGCGATTACATTGATATCAGCCTTGGTGTTTCTTGCAAACATACCCATCAGCGTAGACTTACCTACACCGGAACCGGCAAAAATACCGATTCTTTGTCCTTTACCTACTGTGATCAGACCATCTACAGCCTTCACACCAAGCGGCAGGACTTCATCTATAATCTCTCTGCTCATAGGATCAGGAGGTGGTGCTTCCAAAGGATATCTCTGCATTGAACGTGCATCCGTCTGATATTCATCTATGCATCTTCCCAAGCCATCGAGTGTTTTACCTAACAGGAAATCACCGACCTGAACGCTCAGTGGATAATTCATGTTTTCCACGATACATCCAAGTCCAATGCCTTCTGTTACTTCATATGGCATCAGCAATGTCTTTTTCTCTTTAAATCCAACTACTTCAGCCAATATGAAATTCTGTTTTTCCGAATCTGTATAAATACGGCATAAGTCACCCAGTTTGGCATCCGGTCCCGCAGATTCAATTGTAAGACCTACTACGTTCTCTACCTTACCAAGCTTCTTAAAATACGTTTTATTCAGAACTGACTGATATTTGTCAAAGTTAATTGCTGTGTCCATACTTATTTCTATCCTTTATCTGTTGTTGACGGTTCATATGCCAGCAACCTCAATTCTTCATTAAGAGCTTCCAATTGTGTACCAAGACTACAGTCAAAGACACCATTTCCTGTCTCTATCATACATTCGCTTCGATCCAGCGTAGCATCTTCAATAATATCCATATCTTCAGGATCAATGCTGGTTCCTTTCACCAGTTCTTTCTTCTGCATGCTGACAAATGGATAATCATCTTTGGATACATGAATAAGATAGCCATTACCGCCTTCCAGGTTCCTCATGGTATTTGCAAGTAAATGTACGACCAGTTCTCTGGAATTCTTCAAACTGATCTGGAAGATATGTTCATAAATATCTGTAAGAGTGTCTATGAATTTGGGTTCCAGCTCTTTTACTTTACTGCAATATTCCTCTTCCAGTTGAGCAGCTTTCGCTTCATATTCTGAATTTAATGTTGCCTGCTGCTGTGCTACACTGTCAAGTCCTTCCTGATGTCCCTGGGCATAGCCATCCTGATGTCCCTGTTCAAGTCCTTCCTGATATCCCTGTTGTCTGCCCTCTTCTACAGCCTGCTGTCTGGCATTCTGAATTTCAGCAATCGCCTGCTGCTTCATATTCTCTATTTCAGCAGCAGCCTGTTGCATTAATTCTTCCTGCGTAGGTCCCTGGGGTTCTGCAGGAGCGCTTCCACCTATGATCTGATTATCTTCTCCTACAAGCTCTGCGACCTGTTTTGCATCAATTCCCTGTGTAAAGCCATCTGCGAATTCGTCATCTGTTCTGGTCTGCGCTGCCAGTTTCTCAGATAATTCTTTCAGCTTACTTTCCACCATGGCATTGGTATCAATAACTCTGGTCTCCGTAGGATTGACATAGACCCAGTTTGATTTTAATACACCACTTTTAGACAACGATCTCGTCACCTCCACCTCTGGAGATTACAATCTCTGCAGAGTCTTCCAGTTTTCTGATAATATTAACGATCTTCTGCTGTGCTTCTTCAACATCCTTCATACGAACAGGTCCCATGAATTCCATGTCTTCCTTAATCATTTCTGCCAGACGCTTGGACATATTGTTAAAGATAGCTGCCTGTACCTCTTCATTAGAGCTCTTGAGTGCGATTGCCAGATCATTGTTATCAACATCTCTAAGTACTCTCTGAATTGCTCTGTCATCAAGCAGCAAGATATCCTCGAATACGAACATCTTCTTTCTGATTTCGTCTGCAAGTTCTGGCTCTTCGATTTCGAGAGTCTCCATGATATGTTTCTCTGTTCCTCTGTCTACTGTATTCAAGATATCGACTACTGCATCGACACCGCCGATAATTGTGTAATCCTGGTTTACTAAAGATGAGAGCTTGGATTCCAATACTCGCTCTACTTCCTTGATTACATCTGGGCTGGTTCTGTCCATTGTAGCGATTCTTCTTGCAACATCTGCCTGTTTTTCGGGAGTCAGGGCTGCGAGGATTGTCGCAGCCTGACTTGAAGACAGATACGATAAAATCAAAGCAATTGTCTGTGGATGCTCATCCTGAATGAAGTTCAATAACTGAGAAGCATCCGTTTTCTTAACAAATTCAAAAGGCTTAACCTGTAAGGATGCTGTCAGCTTGCCAATAACATCCATTGCCTTTTCCTGACCAAGTGCCTTTTCCAAAAGTTCCTTGGCGTATCCAATACCGCCTTCTGCAATATACTGCTGTGCAAGGCATACTTCGTAAAATTCATTAATAATCTGTTCTTTTATTGCTGGAGATACGCTCTTTGTATTAGCGATTTCCAGTGTAAGGTCTTCTATTTCTTCTTCTTTTAAATGTTTAAATATGAGAGAGGATTTTTCCGGTCCTAATGCAATCAACAGAATTGCTGCTTTCTGGATTCCGGTAAGCTGTTCTTTTTCTTTTTCTGCCATTCCCAATTACCCCCAATCTTCCTCCAGCCAGTTACGTAACAAGGTTGCTACTGCTTCTGGATTCTCGTCTACAAAATTCTCGATCAGCTTTCTTGCTTCAGACTTCTGTTCTGATTCTATGCTTTCGAGTTCTTCCTGCTGTGTAGACTGCAACAGATCTTCTACGGAGAGTTCTTCCTCTTCCTCTACTTCTCTCTTGGTTCTCAGGCTCATAAATACTACGAATCCAAGTAATCCAAGGATAATAATGATCAATACGATCTGAATGATATCTTTATAAGAAACCTTGCTTGCAGGTGCATCAATGAACTGCATCTCTTCATATGCCACAATAGTAATGTTTTTGCTTGGAATGCCTGTTGCATTTGCAACGAGACTTACCAGATCAGCATCCACATCCAGTTTGGTTCTGCCTGCATTGGCAAGCTTGTATTCATCCCAGGTAACGCCATCCAGGAATCCCTGCAGCTGTGCATCTTCTTCTCTCAGAATCTTATATCTTACCATAGCTGCTGATACTGAGCTGTTTGTGTAAACGATAGTTCCTGTAGGCTCTGTTGTTGTTGTGATCTTCTCGTTTGGAAGATAATCACTTTTTCTCTCATAGGTACTGGAGTTAGTTGAAGTAGAGCTGTCTATCATGTAATCTGTCTCAGAGTTGGAATCTGTTCCAGGTACACCGCCGGATGCATCTGTTGCATTTGACTGATATACTTCTTCGTGTGACAGAACACCCTGATCCTGTCCATCTGCCGGTGTGTAATTGTGTTCTACTACTTCTTTCTTGGAGAAGTCCATAGAAAGATTAGTTGCTACTTCAATCTGTGTGAACTCGTTAGTTCCTAATAAAACCTGTCTGACCTCTTTCTTGATGAGGCTCTCTGCTTCCTGCTTTACCATCATCATGGTATCTGCCTTGTCAACAGAGGAATATGTATCTTCAATCGGAAACCATATCTTTCCGTTAATATCCGTAATTGTTACGTTATCAGTTGTTGCATTTCCCAATCCTGTTGCAACGAATCTTGCCATAGCTGCTGCATTCTCTTCATCGAAACTTGCATCTGAGGCAAGTTGAAGGAGTACACTTGCATAGGTTTCCTGTGTCTGCGCAATTAAGGTTCCATTGTCTTCTGGAATTGTAAGCTGAACAGTTGCTGTCTCTACTGCGGCATAGCTCTCCAGGTCATCTTCCATCTGGCTTTCCAGATACAGTCGATAACGTTTCTGCTTATCTGCTTCTGTTGTAGAAAAGCTGCCATCCAATACATCATCCAGTGTATAGGAAGAAGTTGGAATATTATTTGCTCCCAGCAAAAGATTTGCATCTGAAACCTGAGTACTCAGAATCTGAAATGACAATCCATCTTCAGATACTTTATAATCTAATGATTGTCCATCCAGTAAATCTTTAATCTCTGAAGCTTCCTTTGTAGATTCGCATACCACCAGTTCTTTATACTGTTTTCTGGTAAGCACGCCTACCAGAATGGATATTGCGATCAATACTCCGGCTGCCACGCAAATGATCAAAGTCTTTTGCTTTGGCTTGAATTTATTCCACCATTCTTTAACCCTTTCTAAGATTTTTTTTGCAATCTCCATCACCTTGTCAACCATCTCAAGTGTCTCCTTTTCCCGATCCTCATAATCCCTTTTACATCATTTTGAGGCTAAATCTGTATCTGCATAATTTCATTATAGGCTGATAAAAGTTTATCTCTTACTGCCACTGTATACTGTAATGCTGTCTCTGCCTTACCGATTGCAATTGTCAGGTCGTGGGTATTCTCTGAAATGCCCATCGCCCATTTCATTTCCTCATTTTCCCAATCTGAAATGCAGTTATTCGTATCATTGATATTGCTGATTGCCGCATTCAGAATGGAGCCGAACATGTTCTCGTTATCTCCCTGTGTTGTATCAGATGAACCAGCCAGAATATTCTTCACTGCATCTGAACTTACATTGTAGAGACTTCCGATATCATTTGCTGCTGTTACTGTCATGTCTCATTCCCCCGTTACTGTGATAAACCTGCCAATCCTTTCAGTGCAATTGCTTTGCTGGCTTCAAATGCTGTCTCATTTGCATCATAGCCTCTGCTTGCATCAATCAGGTTTGTCATTTCCGTAATGGTATTTACATTTGGATATGTCACATATCCATTTTCATCCGCATCCGGATGTGATGGGTCGTATACCATATTAGATTCTGTCCATGTATCTTCATAGACACCACCTACTTTTACGCCTTTTCCAGCAGATGTAAGCTCTGCTGAATTCGTACATCCCAATGGTCTGCCGCTTAGATTGCTGAATGCTGTATCCAGCATGTGAGAGAACTTTCTGTTAGTCGTATCCTGTTTCTCCTGGAAAGTAACTACTTTTCTCACATAGGGCGTACCATCTTCTGTTCTGGTAGTCTCTGCATTGGCTACGTTCTGTGAAATAATATCCATACGATACCGTTCCGCTGACATTCCCGATGCATTGATATCAAAAGTATCAAATACTCCCATATTACTCCTTTCCTGTATGACCCCATACAATTCATACAATTTGTGAATCAGGCATACCGCATTACTTCATTACAAGCTTCAGATTAGAGAAATCCTTGTTAATGCTGTCGATGATACCGTTATACTTGATCTCATTTTTGGCAAGTATGGCATTCTCCGTATCAATATCTACATTATTGCCATCATAGCGGTAAGAAAGCTCAGCATAGTCTGTATAAGTCTCCGGTGTCAGAGCTTCAAGATCAAGATTCTTCACTCTGGCATCCACTGAATCCTTATCTGAATGTGCAAAAGCATGCTTTAATTCAGTTTCGAAACGGATGTCTTTTCTTTTGTAACCTGGAGTATTTACATTCGCTATGTTATTCGAGATAATATCATGTCTCGTTGCCGCAGCGTCTGCTGTTGACCCCAGTACATTGATGTAATCAAATACATTGGAACTAAACATCTGCACTCCTCCTAATACATTATTCAAAGCTTTGAATAATTATTAAATTTACATAATTATCCTGTTTCTTATTTCATTATATATTATTTTCAGATAATTTCAAGATAATTTTTCATTATTTTGCAATATTATGGAAACTATTTCTCTGTGTTATGTAAATTGCCATTATTTTCCGAATGTCACATATGAAACCAACATTTCACACATTTTATAATTTCTGCCATATATTTATGTACACAAAAAAATCCAACCACTCTGTAATCAAAGTGATTGGACTTTTGTTTACTTAAATAAATCCGTTTATTATTTATTTAACTGACGTTTCAAAGCTTCTACTTCTTCAAAAACAACATCATTTAATACCTTAATGTATGTTCCCTTCATACCTGAAGAACGTGATTCAATAACGCCTGCGCTTTCAAATTTACGAAGAGCATTTACAATAACGCTTCTTGTAATACCAACTCTGTCTGCAATCTTGCTGGCTACTAAAATACCTTCTGTACCGTTTAATTCGTCGAAAATATGTGTAATAGCTTCCATCTCTGAGAAAGACAATGTAGAAATAGCAGACTTTACAACAGCTACCTTTCTATTCTCTTCTGCATTCTCTTCGCTGACTGCACGAAGCATCTCCAGTCCTACAACTGTAGTGCCGTATTCACACAGAATAATATCATCAATATCATACTGCTCATTGCATTTATAAATAAATAATGTTCCCAAACGCTCTCCTGCAATCTCAATCGGAGTAATAATTGCCTGGAACTTACGTACATCTGTACTCTCAAATCCCAGTGTAGCAAGATTTACGTTTTCTTTTGTGGAAAGCACACCCAGAAGTCTTTCATTCAGCATAGGATCAATAAATCCACCAACATTATCTTCTACAAGTTCCTTTAATTCCTCAACACCTTCACAGGTGCCTACGCCAAGAACCTTACCCTTTTTGCTGATTACCAATACGTTTGAGTTTACGATATCCCTCATTACTTTACAAATATCATTAAATACAACTTTGCTGGAATTATTATTGTGTAAAAGTTTTCCAATCTTTCTTGTTTTGTCTAATAACTGTACACTACTCATAGCAAACCTCCAAGTTTTCCAAATAACTCGCCTGTCAATTCTGCAATTACTTCTATTGGGCATTTTAACATATGCTTACTAATTTTTCAATAGTCACCAAAGATATTTCAAGTTTACTCCATATTTTAACAGAATTGCATATTTTTTTTGAGTTGTTTTGGAAATTGCATAAATTCTTTCCTATTTTGATTCCTGTTCTACGCGATTTTTTACAAAACCGCAGGATTCATTGGCACATACCAGCTTATTACCTTTAATCAGCATGATACTGCCACACCGTTCACATTTTTCATTTGACGGTCTCTGCCATACCATAAAATCACAATCAGGATTGTTCTCACATCCATAGTATTTTCTGCCTTTTTTCGTCTTACGGACAACAATGTCCTTACCACACTTGGGGCATGCCACACCGATCTTTTCAAAATATGGTTTGGTATTACGGCATTCCGGGAATCCCGGACACGCCAGAAACTTACCATGCGGTCCGTATTTGATTACCATACGTCTACCGCATACATCACAGATTTCATCTGATTCTTCATCTGCAATCTTAATCTCTGCCAGTTCTTTCTCAGCCTTATTTACTGCCTCGTCCAGATCAGGATAGAAGTTGGACACTACTGTCTTCCAGTCAATAACACCTTCTTCAACCTTATCCAGTAAAGTCTCCAGATTCGCAGTGAAATTCACATCTACAATAGAAGGGAATGCATCCTTCATCATATTGTTCACTACTTCGCCCAGCTCAGACACATAGAGGTTCTTATCTTCCTTCACAACATAACGTCTTGCCAGAATTGTTGTAATTGTAGGTGCATAAGTACTTGGACGTCCAATTCCAAGTTCTTCAAGCGCACGTACCAGAGAAGCCTCTGTATAATGTGCAGGTGGCTGTGTGAAATGCTGCTTGGGTTCAAACTCAGACAGCTTCAGCTGTGTATCCTTCATAATGTCCTTTACCAGTGTGTTGGATTCCTGTTTTTCATCCTCATCATCGCGATATACGCTCATGAATCCATCATAAGCAAGCTTCGATGCTGCAACTGTAAAACGATGATTCCCAGCATCAATCTTCACTGAGGTCGTTTCATATCTGGCATTACTCATTCTGCTGGCTGTGAAACGCTTCCAGATCAGCTGGTAAAGTCTGAACTGGTCACGACTGAGTGAATCCTTGAGTTCAGCTGGTGTATAACGGATATTGGTAGGACGGATGGCTTCATGTGCATCCTGAATCTTCTGTCCATTCTTCTTCTCCGCTGTATCCTGTGCTGCATACTCACTGCCATAAGTCTCAGTGATATAATCTCTTGCCATAGCTACAGCTTCTTCTGCTACTCTGGTAGAGTCAGTACGTAAATAGGTAATAATACCTACTGTTCCCGCATCTTTCAGTTCAACACCTTCATACAGCTGCTGTGCCAGTCTCATTGTCTTCTGTGTAGAGAAGTTCAATACCTTACTTGCCTCCTGCTGTAAAGTGGACGTTGTGAAAGGAAGCGGTGCTTTCTTGATTCTTTCACCCTTTTTAACATCTGTTACCTTGAAATCAGCGTCCTTCAGATCCTTGAGAATTTTGTTTAATTCCTCTTCTGAAGATATG
>CAVBMG010000002.1:35220-112023 GCA_963596435.1 Agathobacter sp. | reverse complement strand
AGAGATTCTTTTACCGCATTCTTGGTTATTTCATTAAATGTAATTCGGTAAACCTTCTTGTCTGCAAGCTTTAGTGCTATATACAAATGCCAGGATATTGCTTCCCCCTCACGGTCAGGGTCAGTTGCGAGATAGACTTTTTCCGCCTTTTTCACTTCTTTACGAAGTTTCGCCAGGATATCACCTTTACCTCTGATAGTAATATACTTGGGTTCATAATCATGTTCAACATCAATACCTAACTGACTCTTTGGTAAATCACGTACATGTCCATTACTTGCCAGCACTTCATAATTACTACCAAGGAACTTTTTGATTGTCTTAACTTTCGCCGGTGACTCCACTATCACTAAATACTTTGCCATAAAGTTACCCCTTATCACATACAATTTGATGATTTTTTGTAATCGTGAACCACTATACACCATATTATGCGGTGTTGCAAGTAAAATTAGTAAATTTCACGAATAAACTACAATTCAGTCTTTCTAAGCAGACCTGACGACCTCTTCGCCAGTCCTGCAAGTTCAAGCTCTGTAATTCCTTTATATATCTGTGGTACAGAGTATCCATACTGCCGCCCTGCCAGGGCAGAAACAATATCCTCACTGGTGCAGGGAAGGACATCCAGCACAGCCAGTATGTGTTGTGCAAGCTCTGTTATCTGTCTTCTTTTAACAGGCTCTGTTATCATAGCCTCCTGCTGCCATCCCATATCTTTCATAATGTCCTCCGGACTTGTTGCTGCCAGCGCTCCCTGTCTTAACAGCTGGTTGCATCCCAGGCTTAGTTGATCCGTACATCTTCCAGGAATCACATACACTTCCTTCCCCTGTTCCAGCGCCATATCCACAGTAATCAGTGTGCCGCTTTTGTGTCTGGCTTCTACTACAAGTACCACATCGGCAAGGGCGCTGATGATACGGTTTCTTTGTGGGAAAAGTCCTGCCCTGGGAGGTGTTGCGGGCTGATACTCTGACAGGATTCCACCTTTTTCTATGAGGTCATAATATAACCTGCTGTTAGACTCCGGATAAATTACATCTGCGCCACATCCCAATACTCCGTAGGATATTCCTCCGGCATTAATTGCTGCCCTCTGACTGATACCATCAATTCCCATCGCCATGCCACTGATTACAGTAATGCCAGCCTGTCCAAATCTTCTGGCAAATAATTCTGCCATACTCCTGCCATAGTCGCTATATCTTCTGGCTCCGATCATTGCTACCGCAGGATGTGCCGGATCAGGAAGACTTCCTTTATAATAAATGCCAAAAGGCGGATCTGGAATATTTCGCAGTTTCTGTGGATACTCCTTGCTTTTATAATATGCATAAGAGATTCCCTGATGCAGGTATGTCTCATATAATGCCTTCGGTTCTTTCAGTTTCCTGTGCTGCTGCCATACTGCCAGTGCTTTTGCACCCAGTAAAAAGGCAATATCCGAATCCGGCATCTCGTATGCATTTCTGGCAGAACCTGCTGTTTCTACAAGCTGGTAACACCTGCTTCTTCCAAATCCTGGAATGGAATCCAGCCATGCAGCATAGGGGATGTCCTGTGTTTCTTCTATATTATATGCCATATGATCAGTTTCCTCCGTTCCAATACTTGGCATCATTGGTCCGGTAGCAGATTGCTTCTGCAAGATGCTCATATTCAATATTGTCAGCGCCATCCAGATCAGCTATTGTCCTGGCTACTTTTATAATTTTATGATAAGCACGGGCTGACAGATTCATCTGATGAAATGCCTGCTCCATCAGCTCCTGTTCTTTCTCTCCCAGAGGGCAAAACTTTTTGATATCTCCTGAACTCAGTTCTGCGTTGAACCGATATTTTGTTCCTGCATAACGGATTCTCTGCTTTTCCCGTGCATGCAATACCCTCTGTCTGATTGCGGCACTGCTTTCATTATTCTGTGTTGCTGCAAGCTGGCGGATATCTACTCTTGGTGTCTCTATGGCTACATCAATTCTATCCAGAATCGGACCGGAGATACGGTTTAAATATCTCTTCACTTCATTATCTGAACAGCTGCACTTATTTCTATCCGGAAAGAAACCGCAGGGACATGGATTAAGTGCTGCAACCAGCATGAAATCCGCAGGATATGTGAAGCTCCCGTATGTTCTGGCTATATGTATCTCCTTATCTTCCAGTGGCTGCCGCAGGATTTCAAGTGCTCCCCTTCGAAATTCCGGCAGTTCATCCATAAACAATACACCTCGATGCGCCAGGGAGATTACTCCCGGTTTGGGTATCCTGCCGCCCCCTGCCAGTGCCTGTTCCGAGATCGTATGATGTGGAGAAAGAAAAGGTCTTCTGGTAATCAGAGCTTTCTGTGTATCCAATTGCCCTGCCACGCTGTAAATCGTAGATACTTCCAGACTTTCTTCCATAGTCAGGTCGGGCAGTATTGTAGGCAGGCGTTTCGCCATCATCGTTTTACCTGCTCCCGGCGGTCCTATCATCAGAATATGATGAAACCCTGCTGCCGCCACTTCCATTGCCCTTTTCACAGTCTCCTGTCCGTTAATGTCTGCAAAATCCACATCATAGGAATCTTCTCCTGTGTCTGTATCATTGTCATATTCAGCCGGTGCAAGGAAGGAAGCTTTGTCTTTCTCCTGCAGAATCAGATAATCAATGGTCTCCTGTAAGGTTCTCACACCAATCACCTGAATATCCTTAATAATTGCACCTTCCTTTGCATTTTCCAATGGTACAATACACCTTTTATGCCCTTCCTGCTTCGCCTTTCGCACAATAGGCAGGATTCCTTTTACAGGCTTCACGGTTCCATCCAGTCCCAGCTCTCCTACAATCAGAGTATCCTGAATACGTTCTGCCAGCAGATGTCCCAGTGAAACCAGCATCCCCACCGCCACTGGCAGATCATATGCAGCTCCTTCCTTTCTCATATCCGCAGGAGAGATGCTCACCGTGATTCTTTTGGGTGGTATCTCAATGCCGGTATTTTTGAGTGCAACTTTAACCCTTTCTTTGGCTTCCCGCACTTCATGATTTAATAAGCCTACCATTTCAAAAGTGGGCATGCCTGTTGACACGTCCACTTCTACTGTAGCAATCAGACTGTCAATACCGCTGATTGCTCCTGTATAAATTTTACTATACATATGTCATAACCTTTCTCTATTAAAGTATGGGTAGTTATAACATATCTGTGATTCCAGCTCAAGCCAAATGTAAAAACTCGTACTGAAATGTAAAAACTCGTACTAACGGACTCCTTTTTCCTCCAATCCTTCTCTTAACTTCTCAAGTGCTCTCTTCTCAATCCTTGAGACATAACTTCTGGATATTCCAAGCATTGCACCTATTTCTCTCTGTGTCTTTTCATGACCGTTGATCAGCCCATAGTGAAGCATGATGATCTGTCGCTCTCTGGCATTTAACTTTTTGTTGATAAGTCCTGCAAGACCTCTTAGTTTATCAGAGGTATCCAGCCTTTCCACCACATCAACCTGCTCCTGTACACATACCTCCAGCAGATTAATTTCATTTCCCTCTTTATCCGTTCCAATCGGTTCATACAGTGAAATTTCCCTCATAGTCTTCTTTCTTGCCCGGAACATCATCAGTAATTCGTTATCTATGCATTTTGCAGCATATGTCGCCAGTCTGCTGCCTTTTTCAGGTCTAAATGTCGAAATCGCCTTGATCAGCCCTATCGTTCCTATGGATATCAGATCCTCCATCTCTTCCCCGGCTCCTGCATACTTCTTGGCAACATGTGCTACCAGACGCAGGTTTCTCTCAATCAATATCCGGCGCGCCTCCAAAGCTGCCTGCCTGTCTTCGCTCTGCATGATCTGAAGATAACAGGCTTCATCCTTTGCTGATAATGGCTGTTGAAAGGTTTTCAAGGTACGCCCCCGCAAGTCTTTCTACTATTCTATGAGAAAAATACCCCTTCTGTGCCTTTCCACAAAATATAAATGCAAATTTACAGCCTAATCCAGCAGAAAATCTGCCATAATTACATTACTGACGTCTATTCCTTTCTCTGTAAGCCTAATATAGCCATTCTGTCTTATCAAATAACCTGTATTCTGCCATTTATTAAGTACACTTCCATAGATCTCTTCTATAGGATATCCGTACAGAATCTGAAATTCAGATGCAGACACACCCTGCATCATGCGAAGTCCAAGAAACATGAATTCTTCCATGCATTCTTTTGTATCCAGTTCATGGCAATCTTCTTTTACCGACTGCTTCTGGCTGTTGAACTGTAGATAACGCCCCGTATTCTCTGTATTTTTCCACCGGCAGTTCTCTACCATGGAAGACGCACCCAGACCAAATCCCACATAATTGCCTCTTGTCCAGTACACCGCATTGTGTCTGCATAATCTGCCATTTTTTGCATAATTTGATATTTCATATCTGTAATATCCATTCTGTGCCATCAGCTGTCTAGTCAGATGATACATACATCTGTCATCCTCTTCTTCCGGAATCGGTGGATATCTGTCAGGATGATCTCCCATAGGTGTGCCTTCTTCCAGAATCAGGCTATATGCTGAAATATGCTCCGGTTCCAAAGCCAGCACTTTCCTTAACGTCTTTTCCCAGTCCTGTACTGACTGTCCAGGCAGTGAGGACATAAGGTCTATATTAATGTTATCAAATCCAAGCTCTCTTGCATCCTGATAAACCTGTAAGAACTCTTCATAGGTATGAATTCTCCCCAGAATCCGCAGCAGGGAATCCTCTGTTGACTGTAATCCCAGGCTTAGTCTGTTGATTCCCGCCTTTTTCAATATCTGTAGTTTATTCCTGTCCGCAGTTCCCGGATTCATTTCCAGTGTCACCTCTACATCAGGTGATACCTGATAATACTGTCTTAATGTCTCCATACATTCTGCGATCTCTTCACCTTTCAGAATAGAGGGCGTTCCGCCTCCAAAGAACACAGTATCTACAGAATATTCCTTATATTGCAGGGATTCCTGCATAATTTCCCTTTTGAGTGCTTCTATATATTGCTTTCTTGCAGCTTCTGTTGCAGGTGCTGATAAGAAATCACAATAATTACATTTATGCACACAAAAAGGGATGTGAATATATACGCTTAGCGTCTTCATACACATCCCTCCCACTTTCATTTTATTTATCGTCATCCAGCTTTAATACAGCCATGAATGCACTCTGAGGAATCTCCACGTTGCCCACCTGACGCATACGTTTCTTACCCTCTTTCTGCTTCTCCAGAAGCTTCTTCTTACGTGAAATATCACCGCCATAGCACTTGGCAAGTACGTCCTTACGCATAGCCTTTACTGTCTCACGCGCAATGATCTTGCCGCCAACAGCAGCCTGGATGGGAATTTCAAACAAGTGTCTTGGAATCTCATCCTTTAATTTCTCACACATCTTTCTGCCACGTTCATAGGCAGAATCCTTATGCACGATAAAGGACAGCGCATCCACTTCTTCATGATTGATGAGAATATCCAGTTTTACAAGCTCTGCCTGTTCATATCCCTTGATATCATAGTCAAAAGATGCATACCCACGGGAGCGGGATTTCAATGCATCAAAGAAATCATAGATAATCTCATTTAATGGCAGCTCATATTTCAGAAGCGCACGGGTTCCTTCCACATATTCCATGCCAAGATAACGTCCTCTTCTCTCCTGGCAAAGTTCCATAATAGAACCTATATACTCTGTTGTTACCATGACTTCAGCATTTACAATAGGCTCTTCCATATAATCAATCTCTGATGGGTCAGGTAAATTGGATGGATTGGTCAGTTCTATCACATCTCCGTTAGTCTTATATACCTTATAAATAACACCCGGCGCAGTCGTTACCAGGTCAAGATTATATTCCCGTTCCAGTCTCTCCTGAATAATCTCCAGATGCAGCAGTCCCAGGAATCCGCAACGAAATCCAAAACCAAGTGCAATTGATGTCTCCGGTTCATAATACAAAGAAGCATCATTCAACTGTAATTTCTCCAGTGCATCACGTAAATCAGGGTATTTGGCACCATCCGCAGGGTACAGACCACAATATACCATGGACTGCACTTTCTTATAACCGGGAAGCGGCTCTTTACAGGGATTCTCTGCATCTGTAACCGTATCACCTACCGCTGTATCCTTTACATTCTTAATAGATGCTGTAATGTAACCTACCATACCGGCTGATAATTCATCACAGGGAATAAACTGACCAGCACCAAAATAGCCTACCTCCACTACATCTGCATTCGCACCGGTCGCCATCATATGAATCTTCGTTCCCTTAGCCACTGTACCTTCCATGATACGGCAGAAAATGATAACGCCTTTATAAGAGTCATACAAAGAGTCAAATATAAGCGCCTGTAATGGATTGTCCGCACTTCCCTTAGGTGCCGGGATCTTATGAACAATTGCCTCCAGCACTTCATCAATGCCTATACCGTTCTTGGCAGAGATCAGAGGTGCATCCTGTGCCTCAATTCCAATCACATCTTCTATCTCATTCTTCACCCATTCAGGCTGTGCGCTGGGCAGATCGATCTTATTAATGACTGGGAATACATCCAGATCATGATCCAGTGCCAGATATACATTAGCCAGTGTCTGTGCCTCGATACCCTGGGCAGCATCTACTACCAGAATCGCGCCATCACAGGCAGCCAACGCTCTGCTGACCTCATAGTTAAAGTCAACATGTCCCGGTGTGTCAATCAGATTAAAAATATATTCTTCCCCATCCTGCGCCTTGTATACAGTTCTGACTGTCTGCGCCTTAATGGTGATACCTCTCTCCCTCTCGATATCCATGTTGTCCAGTACCTGCTCCTGCATCTCTCTGCTGGTCAGCAGACCTGTTCTCTCTATAATTCTATCTGCCAAAGTCGATTTGCCATGATCAATATGTGCAACAATACAGAAATTTCTGATTTTACTCTGGTCTATATGTGACATAATCTTCCTCCATACTTCCTATCTGTCCGACACCTGCTGGTTGTCGCAATTGATTAGATTATAACACATCAAAACCCTGATTGTCTACGTCTATCCACTATTCCTGCATCTCTCCGCGCAACACCATGTCCAGTATGTGAGCCATGGGTAAGCACGCATTCATAGCTTCCTCCACAGTATTGGTCTGCGCACCGAGTTCGATCAAAAGGCTTTTGGGTCTGTATTGGAGATTATATCTGTAACCTTTGAGATAACTTTTTCTGGTAAGACCCGGATAATATTCTTCTGCTGCCAGCTTCATCTGGAAAGCAAAAGCCAGATTCTCCTGTATGTATGGATTGGGAAGCGAGGTGATCTCTCCCCGCTCTTTGGTATAACTTAACCCGTTAAAAAACATAAAGCGTGCTACAGTCTTACCCTGAACTTCTGTCACCAGCCTTACATCTTCTCTCATCTCATCCCTGTGCAGATCAATCATCACTTCTATGGAGGGATTCTGTGCCAGCACCTCTTCCAGCCCCTGCGCTGCATTGGAATATGCATAATCCCTGCTTTCCACATCATATTGTCCCAGATGATGCAGTACATTATAGCCATACTGCTTCTGCAATATTGCACTCAGATATTCGCCAACACCCATAATGGTATCAGAAACATCTCCCGGTACAGAATCCGCATATGCCTCCTGAGAATGTGTATGATAGATCAGTATCTGAGGCGCTGTGGCATCCTGCTTCAAAGCCGCATCATACCCCAGCAGCTTATCCACCTGCAATTTATTTATATCTATGCTGGTCGTGGCGTCCTCTGTATAAAACTCCTTTTTGATAAACTGGGGATCTGTCAGTTGCTGCGGCAGATACGTTACTGCTTTTTCTTTTACCGGGACAAAATCCGTCCAGGATGCTCCTGTCATCTCAGCGCTGTACTGTTCAGGCTCCTGTTCCTGCAGGGGCTGTTCTACCTCTGGATACTGCTGATCTCTTAGAGCTTCTTCATTCTCCGCCTGTACAGAACGTTGCAGTGCATCCTCTTCATCCCTGGTCTGCTGTAATATGATTGAAGCATCATATACTGGTTCTGATTGCGTATACGCCATACAGGTCTCCTGCTCCTGCAGGAAAATGTATAATGGTATTCCTCTCCAGATTGCCCCACGGATCTGTTCTGCAAGATTGTCCTGATACCATCCATACTCTGCATAATTGAAAGAAGGGCACCATAAATCCATGCACTTCCAGGACAATGCTTTATTCAATCTGTCAGACCATTGTGAATCTTCCCTGATTTCTGCTGATGCCTGTATGCCCAGACACAGGCATAGCAGGATCAACAGCAATGTACTTATTCTATTCCTGACCTTCACCGAAATTCCGATTCCTCCTGTTCCCTTATAGGAAAGCTCATTCCCCATTCCATTCATATTCCATGTCCAAGGCTATATTAATGGCTTCTGATATTGTGAAACTAAGTCTCTTCGTAGTCTCATCAATGTTCTTCGCCGTTACATACATATTATGAAGTTGTGTATCTTCACTATTCCTGAAATACTCCAGGGATTCTCTGGAAATCTGCTCCAGTGCATCACACACGATTGTTCCGGCGTCTACTACCATTGGGATTCCAATTGCAATGACCGGTACGCCAAGACTCTCCTTCGTCAGTGCATTTCGATAATTGCCTACGCCTGACCCCGGATGAATCCCGGTATCTGTAATCTGTATCGTACGATTCAGTCTTTTCGTACTGCGTGCAGCCAGCGCATCTATTACTATAACTATGTCCGGCTCTGTCTGAGTTATGACTCCCTTGATGATTTCTGAAGTCTCCATGCCTGTTTTCGCCATAACCCCCGGAACAAGACTACTGATTTCATGCATTCTTTGTGCATGATATGCTTTCTTTCCATATTCTCTGATAATATGTCTGGTAATAAACAGGTTATCCACCGTACATGGTCCCAATGCATCTGCCGTAACATCCCTGTTTCCCAGTCCTACTATCAATATGGACTGTTCTTTTTCTCCCACAGCAGGAAGCACACTTCTTAATTGCCTCGCCATCTCTTCTGAGATTTCCCGGTGGTAATCCTCGTCATTTTCCTGCAAAGACGCAGCTTCCAGCGTGATATAAGTACCTATGGGCTTTCCCAGACTCTTCTGCGCGTTTCGGCTTTTAATCTCCACTTTTGTAATATGGACATCCTCCAGCACATCATATTCCTCCATGACAACGCCCCGAATGTCACCTGCTTCCTGTTTTCTCACACTTTCTGTTGCCTCAAGTGCCAGATCAGTTCTGACTTGAAATTGCTGCATAGATATTCTGTCCTTTCTTATATTTTCGTAACGATTCAGTTACATTTTTTCCATAATTTTTTTGAAATATGTATTGACAGAAAAGGTTCCATAAATTACAATAAACGAGTATGTTTACATTAGAACGTCCGTGTCCGGATTTAATGAAACAGTAATTGATATATCAATTCACGAAATGGAGGTGTTAAGCATGGCAAACATCAAATCTGCAAAGAAGAGAATTCTTGTTAACAGAACAAAGGCTGACAGAAACAAGGCTATCAAGTCTGGTGTTAAGACTGCTATTAAGAAAGTTTATACAGCAATCGAGGCTAACGATAAGGAAGCTGCAGCAGCTGCTTTATTAAACGCTACCAGCGTTATTGATAAGGCTACTTCCAAGGGCGTATATCACAAGAACTACGCTTCCAGAAAAGTTTCTCGTTTATCCAAGGCTGTAAACCAGATGGCTTAATTCTTGAATATAGAGTAAATGAAAAACAACCCATACCGTCATGTGGGTTGTTTTTTTGTTACTTTTCTCTATTTCTATTTTTCATGTCTGCGAACAGACTCATACTGTTCATTCATCCAGTCAATTCCCTGCGCCAGTCCATCTTCACTGAAAGGAAACATTTCTGAGATCTTCTGTTCCTCTGGCGTTACATCGAAGCAGAATGGTTCCGGCCACAGATAAATCTGAAGCTTCTTCTCTTCTTCTACCTCCGCCTGATGCAGCATATAGCGCATTCCCTGGTAACTGCCTGTATAATCTTCCTTTTTTACAAAATTAAGTGATAAAAAATCAGCCCTGGTCAGCATGTTCTATCACCCCTGTCTGAATTAACACTTCCATCAAAGAGCCGTCCTTTGATACATAACGGTAATCCGGCTGTTCTGGCTCATGAAATACTGCCTGGCGATTCAAATAAAATCCATCTATGCCTGCCGCCTTTGCCCCTGCCATATCGGAGCGCAATTCATTTCCTATCATAACGGATTCCTTTTTATCCAGATGATAACGCTCACATAAAATATCATAGAAATCCGCATCCGGTTTCATACATCCCTCATCAGAAGATATCAATACGCCATCAAAAAAGGGAAGAATCCCACTTATCTCCAGTTCCTGCCAAGTGTAGCTTCTCTGCGCATTGGACAGAAGATAAATATGTTTGCCAGCCTTCTTCAACGCATCCAGACACTGTAACGTATCCGGGAACAATCGTAAATAGATCAGAGAAATTCTTCTAAAGCTCTCACACAGCCCCAGTGTCTCTTCTGCATCCAGTTCATAGCCTTTTTCACGAAATACATCCCGGAAAACATCTTCAATCTGAATTTCAGGATTATGATGCCTGCTGGGTTGACTACGATATTGTTGTTCAATTCGCAAAAATGAACTGCGAAACTGTTTCCAGTCAAAATAATACCCCTGTTTTCTTAACCATTTTACATATTTCTTGTAAAAGTTCTTACTGCTCTCATCTGTATGAATGTCTATTAACGTTCCATACAGATCAAAAATGTAATTCTGATACATCCAATCTCACCTGTTCCTTTCTTATCTTCTCATACACCTTCATAGCTGAAATCAGGAATAAAGCTTTCTTTAGCCGTATCACCTTCCTGCATAAATCCATTCTCCAGTCCTGCATCAAGGGCAAAATCAATTACTTTATTGTATTCTCTGTCTGTCACTCTTCTTTTTAACTCAGGATACCCTTCCAGACTCTCCATAGGTGTATACTGGTTCATAATACTGACATAGATGTCATTTCCATATTCCCGCAGCAAATGACTTACAACTGCCATAGACTCTTTGGTATGTCCTGGCAATACCAGGTGTCTTACAATCACTCCACGCCGCATCATATCCCATTCAAATACAGGCTTACCAGTCTGTCGCAGCATTTCATGGATTGCTGCGGTTGCAACCTGCGGATAATCCGGCGCATGGGAATACCTGTCTGCAAGTTCACTACTGTAATATTTAAAATCAGGCAGATAAATATCTATCAGTCCATCCAGCAGCTTCAGAGTTTCTACATTCTCATAGCTGCTTGTGTTATATACAATTGGCAGTTCCAGCCCTTTGTTCCTGGCTCTGATCAATGCTTCTGCAATCTGCGGAACATAGTGTGTCGGAGTAACCAGATTAATATTATGGGCTTCTTTTTCTTTTAATTCAAAGAAAATATCTACAAGCCTGTCCAAAGTAACTGCTTTTCCTATATTTCCCAATGCAATGCTGTGATTCTGGCAATAGACACATCTAAGTGGACATCCCGAAAAAAACACAGCTCCCGAACCGTTCACTCCACTAATACATGGTTCTTCCCACATATGAAGAGCAGCTCTTGCCAGTCTAATCTCCCCGGGCATACCACAATACCCTTTCAATCCCTGTGCTCTGTCTACTCCACAATTTCTCGGACATAACCTGCATTCACTTATATCACTGTTCAATTTTACTGTCTCCCATCAACCATTTATTCAGACACCGATATACCTCATCCGGTTCAATGGGCTTGGATATATGACCATTCATGCCGCACTTGTACGAATTCTCCACATCGCTTTCCAAGGCATTGGCAGTCATTGCAATGATAGGCACCTGCTTGCAGTCTTCTCTATCCAGTGCTCTGATCTTCATTGTAGCCTCATCGCCTTTCATAACAGGCATACGAATGTCCATGAAAATCAGATCATATGTACCTTCTCTGGATGCTTCCACCTTTTCTAATGCCTTTTTTCCATTTCTGGCTTCGTCAATAATCAGCTCCGTATCTTCCAGGAAACCTTTCACAATCTCCATATTGATTCGTTTGTCTTCTACAATAAGAATATGTTTACCAGGATAAGTATACTGCATGGTGTTCTTCTCCTGAACTGTAACCTCCTGCGTCTGTGCAGCAACCTCAAGTGGCAGTGTTACAATTACCTTAGTTCCTACATTCACCATGCTGTCTACTTCTATGGTTCCCTTCATGATATCAACCAGATTCTTGACAATTGCCATTCCAAGTCCAGTACCCTCCACCTTATCTGACAGAATCGAATCTTCTCTTTCAAAAGGCTGGAATACTTTTTTGACAAACTCTTCACTCATACCGATTCCATCATCCATAATGGTAAATCTGGTACAGCATATCTGGTTGCTGTCTGGTTCATCCTGTGATACCTGCATGGATACTTTGCCAAAGGATTGTGTGTATTTCACTGCATTAGACAACAGATTTATAAGAATCTGTTTCATTCGCAGCTCATCCATCTTTACATTCGGATAATGCAGCTCATCATATTGAATCATTAATTCCTGTTGATTTGCTTCGCATTTATTTTTGAATATAACTTCCACATCATCTATCAGTTTGCGTAATGAGCCAGACTTCTCATGTAATTCAATCACTCCGCTCTCGATTTTGTTCATGTCAAGAACATCATTGATCAGTGCCAGCATGTTTTCAGAGGATGACAATATGGTATTCAGGCATTTATTCACCTTTACTTCATCAGTTACATGCTTCTTTGCCAGATAGGTCATACCAAGGATTGCATTCATAGGTGTTCTCAAATCATGTGACATATTGGAAAGGAATCGGCTCTTGGCATCATTGGCACTTTTTGCCTGCTTCAATGCCTTCTCCAGATCCTTACTTTTCTTAGCAAGCAGCTTCGTCATTTCCAGTTCCTTTTCTTTTGTCCGGATTTCTTTCTGTAACTGCTCTGCCTTGTAGATCTCATGCATTTTGGATTCATCAATATTTTTTACAAGAATAACCATTCTGGAACCGGATGGCACTTCTACTCTGGTAATATATTCATGATAATAATGATATTCGCCGTCTTTATCCTTTAACCTGAATTCACATTCAGCTCTGCCTTCACGATTGAACTTCTCATCTGATATCTCTGAGAGATATTTTTCCCTGTCATCATCATGAATTATGCTTAGAATATACTGACGCAGATCATCATAGCTGCCTTTATCAGGTAACTCACTTAAAAATTTATCCGCACTGTGTATACACTCATACCGATTGGCTTCATAATCCCTGAAAGCCACCAACGTATATATGCTGTTCATCGCCTCTGAAGCAAGTACTTCATTGGTTCTTATCTGCATCTCTTCGGTATAATCCTGCAATGCAAATATCATCTTCTCATTACCAGGTCCATACTCCGGCACTGGAAAGCATTGAAGACTTTTCCATTTTTCATCATATGATTCATATATGAACTCGATTTTCTTAGTTCCAGTATCAAATTGTTTTTTAATATCTTCCATATCGATCAATTGCCGGAACATATCACGGTATGGTGGTTTCGTCCAGGATACAATTGCAAGCTCCATTAACTGTACAAAATCACCTGTAAGATTCTTAATATAATTACCATATCTCTCCGCTGAACGGATAATTTCATAAGAGCCCTGTTTGAGATCAACCACATACACTTCAAAGAAATCTCTGCTGAAATACATCAGCATCTCATCTCTTTGTCTCTGCTCTTTCTGCTGCTGAATAATCTCCCCTGCATTTTTGTAAGTAAATACTACTATCGGATTCTGTTTCGAATATTCCTGAGACTTCGTTATATCCAGCATGATCCATTCGTCTGCATTATTCTTATACAGGCATGAAACAACAGCCTGTTCCTCATCAAATTTGCGAATAATATTCTGTGGCTGTACAGTTCTTATATATTGCTCCTGATAGCTCACTGCCACCTGATTATTCATATATTTCTCGGATATTTCTCCCAATTCTGCGGTATTGCCGACCTCTTCCCAGTCACCCCTGCTATCTTTGAGACAAGTAACCTGATGTGTCTTGAGATTCACAAGTGCGATCAGACGATATTCTTCACTTACTGCCGATACAATATTTGCATTCAGACTCCTCAATGAGTACATTTTATGATTTTGCAGGAAAATCAGAACAATACATATAATAACCAGGATAATACATGTTCCCTGGAATAAAATAGCTCTGTTGGAAATAGAACGATTCTGCTGTACAATATTATCCAGCTTATTCTGTTCCTGATTGACAAATTCATCGATTGCATTGAACAGCTGCTGGGTACAATAACTGTATTCTTCACCGGATAAGTAGTCTATTGCATCCTGTTTCTGCTCCATCTGAGGTCCATTCCTGTCCTCATGCTCCGAAAATTTATCATAATTCTCCACATATCGTATATAACCCTGAAGCTCTTCATCATCATAGTCAGCCGCATATACATGATACTGAGTCAAAGCAAGCTGCATTGCATATACTTCCTGCTTCTTTAATTCATTACAACGCTGCAGGATAATGCTGAGATTCTTCTGTTCCTCATTATCAAAATGATAGTTCCACAGTTTCTTGACAACATCCTCTCTGCCTTCACCATGAAGCTCCATATCCCAATAATCCTCAAAATACTGTATATCACCAGTAAGCACATAATTTCTTACCAGATATGCCAGATTATCGGAAGTACCATGCATCTGCTGTGCTATTTTTACCACTTCTTCCTGACGGTTATTTGCCGTCTTGTTCTCAGATAACAGTTCCTCAAAATAACGCCAGTTAAAAATCAGAGTTCCAACAATAATTGCCACAAATACCAGTAATATCAGTGCTTTTTTCCAGGAGCGAAACACTTCTTTTAAGTTTTTCTTTTTCATAAGTCCCTCAATTATTTTCTCATAGATTGATGATTGATTCACATAATCTGGAACAATCATATAAATAGTAGCATATTACCACTTTTTTAGGAAGAGCTTTTGTTGTAAAATAAAATTATCAGATAAGAGATGGAGGTACGATCATGAACAATACCCTGCGTGATCCCGATAAAATCACAATGACACACACGGGACTTCTCCCCGGCAAAAAAGGCAAACTGATACACGTTTCTTTTGAAAGAAAGACAGAACGCGGAAGAGACTTTGCCGAACTCGTTTTACCAAGCCGTAATGTATTAAGTTCAAAGGGATTTGATGATGGAGAATTGGTACAGCTGCAGCTCTATCTAAAAAGCCAGGAAAAAGACATCATTCAGAATGCCAAACAGATTAACCATGATATGATTTTTAAATTATAGCAATTATAAAAGGAAGCCTCTTTCAGCTTCCTTTTATTTTACCGCGCTAACATATTTTATATTGTATTACAATCTTTACTTATAGCAGACAATTTTTCCAAAGTCTGCCTTCAGTGATGCACCACCTACAAGACCTCCATCAATATCAGGCTGTGCAAACAATTCTGCTGCATTACCTGCATTTACAGAGCCACCATACTGGATGCGTACTGCTGCTGCTGTATCTGTATCATACATCTCTTCGATGCAATCACGGATACCCTTGCATACTTCCTGAGCCTGCTCTGTTGTAGCTGTCTTACCTGTTCCGATAGCCCAGATAGGTTCATATGCGATTACCATGGACTTAACCTGATCTGCAGTTACACCTGCCAAATCAGATTTGATCTGTAAACGAATCCAATCCATAGTTACGCCTGTTTCTCTCTGCTCTAAGGACTCACCACAGCAAAGGATAGGTGTTAAACCATGCTCAAATGCCTTTAATACTTTCTTATTTAAGAAAGCATCATCTTCCTTAAAGTAGTCACGACGCTCTGAATGTCCAATGATAACATAGGATACTCCAGCATCTACTAACATAGCAGGAGCGATTTCGCCTGTATAAGCGCCCTTCTCCTCTACATACATATTCTCAGCACCAACTTTTACATTTGTGCCTTTTACTGCTTCTACAACAGGTACAATGTCAATTGCAGGTACACAATATACTACATCAACATCATCATTCTTTACTAAATCTTTTAATTCAGCAACTAATTTAACAGCCTCGCTTGGAGTCATATTCATCTTCCAGTTGCCGGCTACAATTTTCTTTCTTGCCATTGTTGTATTCTCCTTACTTATCGTCTGCTGCTACTACACCAGGAAGCTCTTTGCCTTCAAGGAACTCTAAGGAAGCGCCGCCGCCTGTTGAGATATGAGACATCTTATCAGCGAAACCTAACTGGTTAACAGCTGCTGCACTATCACCACCACCGATGATTGTTGTTGCATCTGTCTCTGCTAAAGCCTTAGCTACAGCGATAGTACCCTTTGCAAGAGTAGGGTTCTCGAATACACCCATAGGTCCGTTCCATACTACTGTCTTAGCTGTCTTAACTGCTTCTGCATATAATTCAGCTGTCTTAGGTCCGATATCACAGCCTTCTCTGTCAGCAGGCATATTAGTAACATCATATACTTCTACTTCTACAGGAGCATCAATAGGGTTAGGGAAATCAGCGATTGTTACAGAGTCAACAGGAAGAAGTAACTTCTTACCAAGCTTCTCAGCCTTAGCCATCATTTCCTTACAGTAATCAATCTTAGTATCATCTACAAGAGACTTACCGATTTCATATCCCTGAGCCTTTAAGAAAGTATAAGCCATACCACCACCAATGATGAGTGTATCGCACTTCTCAAGCAGGTTGGAGATAACGTTTAACTTATCAGCTACCTTAGCACCACCAAGGATTGCAACGAAAGGTCTTACAGGATCTTCTACTGCATTGCCAAGGAAGTTGATTTCCTTCTGCATCAGATAACCAACTACATTTTCACCGCCCTTAGCTGTGATGAACTTGGTTACGCCAGCTACAGAAGCATGTGCTCTATGGGATGAACCGAAAGCGTCACATACATATACATCTGCAAGATCAGCTAATTCCTTGCTGAACTCTTCGCCGTTCTTAGTCTCTTCTGCGCCACGGAAACGTGTATTCTGTAATAATACAACATCTCCTTCGTTCATTGCATTTACTGCTGCTGTTGCAGCTTCGCCTGTTACGTTGTAATCTGCTACGAAGTTTACAGGCTTGCCAAGCTTCTCAGCCAGTCTCTTTGCAACAGGTGCAAGAGATTCGCCTTCGTTAGGACCATTCTTAACCTTACCTAAGTGAGAGCAAAGAATAACCTTACCGCCATCGTTGATCAGCTTCTGGATTGTAGGAAGAGCTGCTACAATACGAGTTTCATCTGTAATTTCACCATTTTTAAGAGGCACATTAAAGTCACATCTTACAAGTACTCTCTTACCTTTTACGTTGATATCATCAACTGATTTTTTGTTTAATCCCATGTCATATTCCTCCATTTGATAATAGAGCAGATACTATCCTACTCAAAATATAAAAGGGTCCGGTCCATAAGACCGGACCCTTGATAGGTCTTGTATTAACAATTAATTAAGCTAATTCTGCGAAGTACTTAATTGTTCTAACCATCTGGCTTGTGTAGCTGTTCTCGTTATCATACCAAGATACAACCTGTACCTGTGTATTGCCATCTTCCATAGGAGCTACCATTGTCTGTGTAGCATCGAATAAGGAACCGTATGTCATACCGATAACGTCAGAAGATACGATTTCATCTGTGTTGTAGCCATAAGACTCTGTCTGAGCAGCCTTCATAGCCTCGTTGATCTGATCCTTTGTTACGTTACCCTTAACAACTGCAACTAAGATTGTTGTAGATCCTGTAGGGGTCGGTACACGCTGAGCAGAACCGATTAACTTGCCGTTTAATTCAGGGATAACTAAGCCGATAGCCTTAGCTGCACCTGTTGAGTTAGGAACGATGTTGCAAGCGCCTGCACGGCTTCTTCTCTTATCACCCTTTCTCTGAGGTCCGTCAAGGATCATCTGATCACCTGTGTAAGCATGAACTGTTGTCATGATACCAGACTGGATAGGTGCTAAATCGTTAAGAGCCTTAGCCATAGGTGCTAAGCAGTTTGTTGTACAAGAAGCTGCTGAAATAACTGTATCAGAAGCCTTTAATGTTTCATGGTTTACATTGTAAACGATTGTAGGAAGATCATTTCCTGCAGGTGCAGAAATAACAACCTTACGAGCTCCTGCTGTGATATGAGCGGAAGCCTTCTCCTTGGATGTATAGAAACCTGTACACTCAAGAACAACGTCTACCTTTAATTCTCCCCAAGGAAGCTTGGAAGCGTCTGCTTCTTTGTAGATTGTGATCTTCTTACCGTTAACTGTGATGGAATCCTCACCAGCTTCAACAGTCTTTGCATACTTGTATGTTCCCTGTGCTGTATCATACTTTAATAAGTGAGCAAGCATTTCAGGACTTGTTAAGTCATTGATTGCTACTACTTCATATCCTTCTGCATCGAACATCTGTCTGAATGCAAGACGACCAATACGACCAAAACCATTGATTGCTACTCTTACTGCCATTTTAATTTCCTCCTAAAATAGATAAATTAAATTTTATCATTTTTATCTTGTCCAAAATATCCACGTTTACACATGAACGATTGACAAAATTTTATCAGCAAGTTTATTCTACATAATTATGTTTCAAAATTCAAGTCATATTTTAAAAAAATACTATAAATTTTTCCTTTTGTAATTACGAGTGCTTAGCCCATGAATTGCCTTAAAGGTGTAATATCAGATGCTGCTGCTCTCTGATATGCCGGATCTTGCTTGATACGTGCAGCTGCCGCTTCTCCAAATGCATCCTTATATTCTTCATAATAATCATATCTGGTCAGACGTATGTTCATTTCACTGAGCAGTTCTTCCTGACGGCACAGAGGAGCTTCATAAGACAGATCATACGCTTCCATATAAGGAACCAGTGCATTGTATTCTGCTACAAGACGTGCATTTGTCATGCTCTCCACAGGTGTACGTGCGTCAAACCAGTCCGGCATTTTAGATGGATTAAGTGGTGGAAGCGGGTCAAGTGTCTCTGTGGTTGTAGTTGTAGCTGTGGTTGTTGCTGCAGCTGCCTGTGTCGGCTGTGCCACCTGTGTCTCTTCTGTAAAGGTTCCAACTCTGCCTTCAGCCTTTCCATAAAGCATATAATGATTATAAAGTGCTGTTGCATCATATCCAAATGCTGCTTTCAGATCAGGATAAGTATCTGCATAAGTCTCATAGTCAAAAGTCTCCAGACTTTCTGCCGCACTTACCGGAAGCACACTTCCCAACATAACCAGCATTCCTGCCAATGCTACAAGATTTCTTCTTTTCATAAAAATCGCCCTCCTTATACTTTTGTTAGTAAGTTATTTTACTGTATTCTAGCATTTTGCTCTGTCTTTTTCAACGTTTTCCATGTAATTACTGTATATCTTATTGTAATCAGCATATTTTATCAGTAATTATATATAGTATCTCGAAATATTCTGCAATATCATTTTTCTCCTTTTCCTCTATGCTCTGTTCAATCTGTGTTATTTATGATACGATAAAGCATATGATAAAATTTTAAAAAGGGAGGTTTATCATCATGGCATTAAAAGCTGACTTTCACCTTCATTCCAGCTTCTCTGGTGACAGCGATGCTCCAATGGAGGAGATTATACAAAAAGCCATCAGCCTTGGGCTGACACATATATGCTTTACAGAACACTATGATCCTGACTTCGTATATCCAGCTGGCGAATCCGGTACTTTTGAATTGAATACGGATTCCTATCTCTATGATCTGCTAAGATTCAGGGAAAAATATTATGGTCAGATTCAGATCATGTTCGGTGTAGAGTTGGGATTACAGCCCCATTTAAGTGATGCACTCGAATTTTATACGGAGAATCATGACTTTGACTTCATTATCGGTTCTTCCCATATCTGCAACCGCAAAGATCCCTACTATCCTGAATTCTTTGAGGGAAGAAGTGAAGACGAAGCACATCAGGAATATTTTGAATCCATTCTGGAATGTGTAAAAGAAACTCCTTACTTCGATGTATACGGTCATCTGGATTATGTTGTGCGTTACGGTCCAACTAAAAATAAGAACTATACTTATCAGAAACACGCTGATATCATTGACCAGATTCTCCGTGCCATTGTGGAATCCGGAAAAGGCATTGAACTGAACACTTCCAGCTTCCGTTCCGGTCTTGGTCAACCCAATCCATGCGTAGACATTCTGAAAAGATATAAGGAACTGGGCGGTGAAATCATTACGGTAGGTTCTGATGCCCACAAGCCAGAGCATGTAGGTGCTGACTTTGATAAAGCCTGCACTATTTTAAAGGACTGTGGTTTTCAATATTATACAATATTTGAAAAACGCGCTCCTGAATTTATCAAACTGTAAAACGAGAGGCGGCACTTATAAAATAGTGCCGCCTCCAAATACATAATCATTCTGGTAAAATACTACCGACTGTCCTGGTGTAATTGCCCTGACAGGTTCTTTAAATGTACATTTCACTTTATCTTTTTCCACTTTCTCTATGATACATGGCGCCCCGCTGTGAGAATATCTTATCTTGGCAATCACCTCTACAGGCTCTGTAATATCCTCTACAGCCATGAAATTCAGATCGTTGCACCACAATGTATCTCCAAATACGTCCCCTGCTTCTCCAATAACAACCTCATTGGTCTCTGGTCTGATCTCTGTTACGAACACAGGATGTCCCATAGCCAGATTCAAGCCTTTACGCTGTCCCACCGTGTAATGAATGATGCCTTTATGACGTCCTAATACTCTGCCATCCTCTGTGACAAAATTGCCTTCTGCCGGGATTCTGTCTGGTGCTTCCTGTTCAATTACTGCCGCATAATCATTATCCGGCACAAAGCAGATATCCTGACTGTCCGGCTTGGATGCTACAGGCAATCCAATACTCTCTGCAATCTGTCTGATCTGCGGTTTCTCATAATCTCCTACCGGCATCAGTGTATGCGCAAGCTGGTCCTGTGTCAGATTATACAGTGCATACGTCTGATCCTTATGAGCCGTAACAGAATTACGTACTACGTATCTTCCGTTGGCGAGCTGTTCAATCCTTGCATAATGTCCTGTCGCAATATAATCTGCCCCAAGTGCCAGGCTTCTTTGCAGCAATGCTTCCCATTTCACATGACGGTTGCACAAAATACAGGGATTGGGAGTTCTTCCATGAAGATAATCCTCAACAAAAGGATCCATTACATATTTCTTGAATTCCTGCTTAAAATTCATTACATAATACGGTATATCCAGTCTCTGAGCCACACGTCTGGCATCATCCACTGCGCTGAGTCCACAGCATCCTCCATGCTCTTCCATAGCTGCCTGGGATTCGTCCTGCCATATCTGCATCGTGACTCCTATTACTTCATATCCCTGTTCCTTCAACAAGTAAGCTGCCACGGAAGAATCCACTCCTCCAGACATCCCTACTACTACTTTCTTTCCCATATGTATATGCTCCTTTCGCAAGCATGTAATTCGTTCAAATGTTCGATTCATATCATACCATTCACACTGATTCCTGTCAACTGCCACATCTTCACTGGTATATCAATAAGTCATATTTATCTATCTTTGCCATACAATATTAAAAAATACAAAGGGCGGTGCCCCATGCGATTATCACGCAAGTACCTTTGTAATCCCTTAGTATCAGGCACGATCATCCTGACTGCTGCCGGTTTTGTGACTAAAATCATTGGATTCTTCTACCGGATTTTTCTTTCCCGGATTTTTCCAGAGGAAAGTCTTGGAATCATCGGGCTCATCACTCCGGTGTCCATGTTAGTTCATGCCGCCTGTGCTGCCGGTATACAGAATGCGATCACCAAATATGTTGCCACTTCAAAAGCGCAGAAGATTCAGGCTTTCAGTTACCTGTTCTGCGGAATTCTTCTCTCTCTTGTCCTTTCCATTGTCACGGCAATCTGTATTTTCCAATATGCTCCCTGGATAGCTGATTGTCTGATCCATGAATCAAGGACTACCTCTTTGCTCAGAATACTGGCACTGTCATTTCCGCTGGCTTCTCTGCATGCCTGCATAAACGGCTATTTCTATGGATATCAAAAGACCGGTGTTCCTTCGTGGTCTATCCTGATTGAACAGTTTTTCCGTGTATTCATCGTATATCTATTATATCGCTTTTTTCTGAATAACAATCAGACTTTTCCTCTTGAAATTGCCATAATCGGACTGTTTGCAGGAGAATGTGCTTCTGCTGTCTTTTCCAGCTTCATGCTATACCTGCATTCCCTGCGCAGCTGCGATATCAGCGATGTTTCTCTGCTGTCTTTGTCAAAATGCAGGGAACTGTTGCAGATGGCATGCCCACTTAGTCTCAACAGAATCTGTCTTAGCCTGTTTGCAACGATTGAAGCGATCCAGCTTCCTATCAGACTTGTGGAAAGTGGTCTAAGCTCTGCACAGGCGCTGTCTCTATATGGTGTATTCTCAGGTATGGCTTTCCCTACTGTCATGTTCCCCTGTGCCATTACCGGTTCTGCTGCAACTCTGCTTCTTCCTTCTATTGCAGAAGCGCAATCCCAGGGTAACAAAAAACGTATTCGCCAAGCCACTATCCTTACCATTGTCCTGTGTCTTCTGATGGGATTTGGATGTATGTGCTTTTTCTTACTTCTTGCAGAGCCTTTGGGGCTTTTGCTTTTCCAAAGTGTGGAAGCCGCCAGTCAGTTGCGTTCTCTGGCTTTTGTATGTCCTTTTTTGTATCTGTCTGGTATGTTAAGCAGCATCCTTCACGGTCTTGGCAAGACAGGTATTACTTTTGCGTGCAGCATAGCATCCCTTGCCATTCGCCTTTTCTGCGTATTATACCTCATTCCAATGATTGGATTTCGTGGATATTTTTATGGAATTCTATGCAGTCAAATCTGTCTTGATTTGCTTTTAATCCTTGCTTTACGCCATAATATCATATATAATTAGGCTGCTTGGCAGCTTAATGCCATACCATTTGGAGGAAAATTATGAGTTTCGAATTTATACGTAAATTACCTACGCCTGACGAGATTCGTGAACAGTATCCTGTATCACCGGAGCTTCAGGCATTGAAGAAACAGCGGGATGCAGAGATTGCCGATGTATTTACAGGCAAATCTAATAAATTTCTCGTTGTAATCGGACCTTGTTCAGCTGACAATGAAGATGCTGTCTGCGAATATGCAAACAGACTTGCCAGAGTCAACGACAAGGTAAAAGACAAGCTGATCCTGATTCCAAGAATCTATACCAACAAGCCACGTACGACCGGCGATGGTTACAAAGGCATCGTTCATCAGCCTGATCCTGAAAAAGGCACCGACTTTCTTCATGGTCTTATTGCCATGAGAAAGATGCAGATTCGTGCCATGTCCGAGTCTCAACTGACTGCTGCTGATGAAATGCTCTACCCGGATAACTGGGGCTATGTATCTGATATTCTCTCCTACGTGGCAATCGGCGCACGTTCTGTAGAAGATCAGCAGCACAGATTGACTGTCAGTGGTTTTGATGTACCCGCAGGTATGAAGAATCCAACCAGTGGAGACCTGAATGTAATGCTTAACTCCGTTTATGCAGCGCAGCATCCCCATCCATTTATTTACCGTGGCTGGGAAGTAAATACAACCGGTAATCCTCTTGCTCACACCATTCTTCGTGGTGCAGTCAATAAACATGGTAACAGTATTCCCAACTATCACTATGAAGATTTAATGCTTCTGCTTGAAAAATACAATGAACGCGACCTGTTAAATCCTGCCTGCGTTGTTGACGCAAATCATAACAATTCCAACAAACAGTTCAAGGAACAGATTCGAATTGTAAAGGAAGTTATGATGTCCAGAAAACACAATCCTGATATCCGTAATATGGTAAAGGGTGTCATGGTAGAAAGTTATCTGGTAGAAGGAAACCAGAAGATTGGCGAACACATCTATGGAAAATCCATCACGGATGCATGCCTTGGCTGGGAAGATACAGAAGATCTGATCTACAGAATTGCAGATTATGAATAAAAATATATAATATAAAAACAGCAAGATCTCTTTTACCGAGAATCTTGCTGTTTTTCAATTCCTATCCTCTTGGATGTGCTTTTGAATACACTTCACGAATTCTATTGTGAGTTAATGTTGCATATACCTGAGTTGTTGAAATATCTGAGTGTCCAAGCATTTCCTGAACACTACGTAAGTCCGCACCATTTTCTACGAGATGTGCGGCAAAAGAATGACGAAGGGTATGGGGTGTAATATCAGCTGTAATACCCGCTTTCTTTGCATAATATTTGATTAATTTCCAAAATCCCTGTCTGCTCATGGGTTGTCCAGAGCAATTTACAAACAGAATATCAGAATGTAAGTCAAATAACATAACATCTCTTGCTTTTTCCAAGTAATTAGTCATTGCTTTTCTGGCAGCAGCTCCGAATGGAATTACTCTCTCCCTGCTACCATCTCTGCAGATAATATATCCCATCTGCATGTTTACATCGGAAACCTTTAGGGTAATCAGTTCCGTCACGCGAATTCCAGTCGCATATAAAAGCTCTAACATAGCCTTATCGCGAATTTCTTTTGGGGTGTCCCCCTTAGGCTGTTCCAACAGCCATACTACTTCTTCTGGTGTCATTATTGCAGGCATTTTTTTCTCAATTTTGGGCGCCTTTAAACCTTCTGAAACATCTTTCTCCACGATTCCTTCCTTGCACAGATAATGAAAGAATGCTTTAATGGATGCAACATTTCTTGATACAGTTGCGGCGGCAAAATGGTTCTGCTCTAAATACATAATATAGGAATTTAATACTTCTTCGGTAATTTCATTTACCTCTGTTATTCCATTTTCTTCTAAATACTGGCGCACCTTGCCTAAATCCCTCTTGTATGATAATTCAGTATTATTTGAAGTTTTCTTTATATTATGTAAATAAGAAATAAAGTTATCAATTTCTCTTTCCATAAAATCTGAAAACCCTCCTCAAAAAGTATTTAATTTACCCCTTATGCCTATTTCTATTATATATGTGATTTTACATAAAATCAAACATTTTTTCAGATATTTTTGTATTTTTTTCAATAATTGTCATAATATTCTATATATAGTTCCATTTTCCTAGTCTATTCTATATATAGTCTATCTACTTTGCAAATAATTACAGGGCTGCGGCTATTTTTTGCAGCAAATATGGATTCACATACGTTTCACATAATATTCCTGCTATTAAGAGAAGAATGATAGAGATTACGTCAATCAGCAATTTTATGTGTGATATCTTATGGTAATATTTTGTGTCACTCTGCTGTGAAATATGCATAACTCTGCAAATCATCGCCATATAAAGAATCCAATGAGGTAAAAATAGTGCTATTCCCAGAAATAGTCCCATAACTCTATATCGGTATACTGCCGTAAAAAGTAAAATGCCCAGTGAAAATCCACATACCCCAATCAGCAGCTGTAGCAAAATACCACGCAGCTTACTGCATGCGCATAATCCCACCAGAAAGAATTGCCAGATTCTTCTTACAGCCACATATTGCAATAACCCTATTTTATTCGCCCTGAATTCCTGTAACTGGCGAATGTGGGTGGTGTCCATGAGTCCTGATTCCTTCGCATATGCTTTATCTGACAAATAAAAAAATACCATACCAAGGCAAAATCCTGCCATAAAAATGCAGATTATGCTGTTTGGTATGGTATTCTCTTCTTTTTTCCGTATATCGTGAAATGTCGGGACTTGTATACATCTATGATCCATATGTTTCTCTGTCTTTACAATTTTTATATATACTATGTCCTTTTATTACGGCTTATACCTTTTATTTCACATTGTCTCCATATGGTGTCACATATTTGTTCTTATATGCCAGGATAGCGGCTATTGTTTTGGAATCCTGAATTGTTCCATCATAGATCATAGTCTCCAGCTCTGCCAGCTCATATGCTTTCACATTTACAAATTCATCTTCATCCAGATGCTGTTGTCCTTTTTCAAGGTTCCTTGCCAGATATATGTCTATCTTCTCATTGCAGAAAGCCACAGTTGTACGAATCGTAATCAGAGGTTCAATACTACCGCATGAATATCCTGTCTCTTCTTTCAGTTCCCGTGCCGCTGCATCTATTGTAGGTTCTCCGGGGTTAAGACCTCCTGCTGGAATCTCCAGTGTAAACCGGTCAAGTGCATTTCGATACTGTGTAACCATTAACAGTCTTCCATCTTCCAGCACAGGCACTACAGCAGCTGCGCCATTATGTCCTACAAAATCCCACACTGCCGTATTTCCATTTGGGAGAAGTACTGTATCTTTATAATATTTTGTAATTGCGCCTTCACACTGCAATTCTCTTTTTAAGCGCTTAATTTCACCTTCCATTCATTCCACTCCTTTACATTAATATATTATTCATTATACTACACAATTTTTCTTATAAACAGAGCCTGCAATAAATCTATAGACGCAAAAAACCGCCAGGAATCTATTTAAGATTCTTGGCGGTTTGCATTCAGTTAACGGATTTATTTCGCATACTCTACAGCACGCGATTCTCTTATGACATTGACTTTAATCTGTCCTGGATATTCCAATTCAGCTTCAATCTGCTTTGCAATATCACGAGCCATCAATACCATATCTGCATCACTAACTTGTTCAGGAACTACCATAACACGAACTTCTCTGCCTGCCTGAATAGCAAAAGATTTCTCTACACCCTTAAAATTGTTTGTAATATCTTCTAACTGCTTTAATCTGGTTGTATATGTTTCCAGAGTTTCACGTCTTGCACCTGGTCTGGCTGCGGAAATCGTATCTGCAGCCTGTACCAAACAGGCAATCAGTGACTGTGGCTCTACATCGCCATGATGGGATTCAACAGCATTGATAACAATAGGTGATTCTTTGTATTTTCTACAAAGTTCTGCACCTAACTGTATATGTGATCCTTCCATCTCATGATCAACTGCCTTACCAATATCATGAAGCAAACCAGCTCTCTTCGCCATACGGACATCAAGTCCTAATTCGGCTGCCAAAAGACCTGTCAACTGAGCTACTTCAATAGAATGTTTCAATGCATTCTGACCATAGCTTGTTCTGAACTTCATCTTACCGAGCAGTTTAACGAGTTCTGGGTGAATACCATGTACGCCTACTTCAAGAGTAGCGGCTTCACCTTCCTCCTTAATCATGACTTCGACTTCTTTCTGTGCCTTCTCAACCATCTCTTCGATTCTTGCCGGATGAATTCTTCCATCGACAATCAGCTTCTCAAGAGCGATTCTGGCAACTTCTCTTCTGATTGGGTCAAAACCGGATAAGATAACTGCTTCCGGTGTATCATCAATAATTAATTCCACACCAGTAAGTGTTTCAAGGGTTCTGATATTTCTACCCTCTCTACCGATAATTCTACCTTTCATCTCATCATTAGGAAGCTGTACCACGGAAATCGTTGTCTCGGATACATGGTCAGCAGCACATTTCTGAATAGCTGTTACGACATATTCCTTTGCCTTCTTATCAGCTTCTTCTTTTGCTCTGCTTTCCATTTCCTTAATCATTACTGCAGTTTCATGTTTTACTTCGTCTTCAACAATTTTAAGCAAATGTTCCTTTGCCTGTTCAGAGGTTAATCCTGAAATTCGTTCCAGTTCCTGTACTCGCTCTTCGTTTAACTTCGCTACAGCTTCTTTCTGCTTCGCAAGTTCTTCTTCTCGCGCATTCAGGCTTGCTTCTTTCTTCTCGATAGAATCAGCCTTCTTATCAATGCTCTCTTCTTTCTGCTGAACTCTTCTTTCAAAGCGTTGAACTTCTGCTCTACGTTCACGGATCTCCTTATCAAGTTCATTCTTAGTCTTGATAGACTCTTCCTTGATTTCAAGAAGTCCTTCACGCTTCTTTGTCTCAGCAGTCTTGAGTGCCTCATCAATAATTTCTCTGGCCTTATCCTCTGCATTTCCAATTGTAGTTTCTACATTCTTCTTATAATTGGAAAAAGCAACAAAACCAATCAGCGCACATACTACAATCATAATGATAGCTTCTATTACGTATAGCATGTACAGGAGCACCTCCTTATTAAATTTTCATTGTACAATCTTTAGCGAAATGTGGGTACATTTCGACCGCATATTATTCAAATGCGCAATCTGCGCAAGAATTAGATGCTGATACTACAACATAACAATTTTAACCTTTATACACTGTTATGTCAAGTCTTATGGTAAAAAGCTGGTAAAATCATTTATTTTCATCTACAATTTTATATATTTTATCCAGTCCGAATCCTTTCCTGTATAAGAAAGCAATCAGCTTCTGCTTCTCTTCATAGGTTGCAGTCGCTGCATCATAATGTTTTTTCACAATGTATCTGCGAATCAGATCTTCTTCCGGGTCTTCCTTCTGTTCTGCCATGATCTCTTCATACGCTTCTGCTATATGCTGTCTGTCCAGTCCTTTACGAACCAGGTCATTCATGATCTGATTTCTGCTCTTTGTACCTGACACAGATTCTATATAAGCTCTCGTATATCTCTCATCATCTACATATCCATAAGAAGCTACGTATTCAATTGCTGTATCAATCAGGAATTCAGGATAGCCATTTTCCTTTAATTTGGTCTTTAACTGATATACTGTATAATCCCGGCTCTTTAACAGATTCATACAGCGTAGCTTTGCACGCTTCTCCAAAACAGTCAGTAAAAGTTCATATTGATTCTGCGGGAATTCTTCGTTCTCAGTGATGTGATATTTCTTCAATTCCCCTTTATATATGACAAGAGAAAATTCCGAGTCCAAAGTTACTCTGACTTTGGACTTTGAAATTTCCTCTATACGTGTCACGATCATTGTGCTGTATCTGCGGCGCCCTTAGTCTTGCTTTCTTTCTTAGGACTCTCTTCCGCCTTCTCTACACCCTGTAATCCATAGTGCTCTCTAACCTTGTTTTCGATCTCTTTGCATATCTCAGGGTTATCTTTCAGATACTGCTTCGCATTCTCTCTTCCCTGTCCGATCTTATTACCTTCATAGGCATACCATGCACCACTCTTTACTACAATGTTCACATTAGCTGCCAGATCCAGAATATCACCTTCCTGTGAAATACCTTCACCGAACATAATATCAAACTCTGCTTCTTTAAATGGAGGTGCAATCTTATTCTTAACTACCTTTACTCTGGTTCTGTTACCTGTAACTTCTCCGCTCTGTTTCAAGGACTCTATTCTTCTGACATCCAGTCTGACGGATGAGTAGAACTTCAATGCACGTCCACCAGTCGTAGTCTCAGGATTACCGAACATAACACCAACCTTCTCACGTAACTGGTTGATAAAGATAACTGTACAGTTGGATTTACTGATAACTGCTGTTAATTTTCTAAGTGCCTGTGACATCAGTCTCGCCTGCAGACCTACATGAGAATCGCCCATATCGCCATCAATTTCCGCCTTGGGAACCAAAGCTGCAACAGAGTCAACTACTACAATATCAATCGCACCGGAACGTACCATAGTCTCTGTAATCTCCAGAGCCTGCTCTCCATTATCCGGCTGGGAAATATATAAGTTATCAACATCTACACCGATATTCTTGGCATATACAGGATCTAATGCATGCTCTGCATCTATAAATCCGGCAATACCGCCTCTCTTCTGTACTTCTGCGATCATATGCAGGGTAACAGTTGTCTTACCTGAGGATTCAGGTCCGTATATCTCTATGATTCTACCCTTGGGAATACCACCCAATCCTAACGCTATATCAAGGCTTAAAGAGCCTGTAGGGATTGTCTCTACATTCATCTGTGCTGATGGATCACCCAGCTTCATGACTGCTCCCTTACCATATTGTCTCTCTATCTGCGTCAACGCAGCATCTAATGCCTTTAATTTCTCTTCTCTTTCCATATTCAGTCTCCTTCTCTGGTTAGAACAGACGTTCAATCTATATATTGATATTAAAACATTTGTTCTATCTTGTCAATACTTAATTCATATTTATTCAGACGCGTCCATGTACTCTTTACCATCTTATCTTATTTCAGTAACCGTACCTGTCAACCATACCATAAAGTCTCTTTGTCATTCAAGTACGAGTTTTGACATTTGGCGTAATACAGGAGCAGGGTATACAAAAAAAGAGCCCATACAGCAGTTCATTGCTGCATGAGTTCTTCTGTTTTAGATATTTCCATCAAATAATACGTTCTTATTCTTTACGATATAATCAATCAATGAAATAATCGTTAAGGCAAGTGCAATCCACATCACGATCTGCGTCAGTATATTCAGTGCCTGAATATTGGCAATCATCAGTATTACCATGATCATCTGGAATGTGGTCTTGAATTTGCCCCAGTAGCTTGCTGCAATCACTACATGATTATCAGATGCCACCAGTCTGAATCCACTGATGATAAATTCTCTGCTGATGATTACGATCACGATCCATGCAGGAATTCTATCCATGTCAATCAGACATATCATTGCTGAACACACCAGAAGCTTGTCTGCCAACGGATCCATGAACTTGCCGAAATTCGTTACAAGATTGTACTTTCTGGCAATCTTGCCATCCAGCATATCTGTAAGACTTGCAATAACGAAAATAACCAGTGCAATATAGTCCGTATATGCTTCGATACCGCCAAACGCCGCATCGAACCAGCCCCATCCGGCATGTCCTCCCAATAACAGTATTACAAAAGGAACAATCAATATCATACGGAACACCGTAAGTTTATTAGGTAAATTCATGTCATATCTCCATTCCTACGCCATTACTGCGTATTGCTGTCTGTACACACCTACTCTACAATCTCACCAATCAGATCATATTCATAGGAGCCTGTTATCTTAACCTTTACAAAATCTCCTGTCATCAGCTCTCTGCTGGTCTGAACGAATACCAGACCATCTACATTAGGAGCATCCATATAGGTTCTTGCTGCATAAGCATTCTCATCAGGAAGCTTGCCTTCAATCATTGCCAGCACAGTACGCCCCACTGCATTCTCTGCTTTTTCAAAAGCAATCTCCTGCTGCAGTTCCATAATCTCTGCCTGTCTGTCTTTCTTGATCTCTTCCTCTATCTGATCTTCAAATTCAGCTGCAGGCGTATCTTCTTCCGCAGAATATGTAAAAACACCTAATCTGTCAAATTCCATTTCATCAACAAAAGCCATCAGTTCTTCATGGTCTTCCTGTGTCTCACCAGGGAAACCTGTGATCAGAGTCGTTCTGAGACAGATATCAGGAATTCTTTCACGAAGTCTTGCAATCATATCACGAAGCTCTGCCTGATTCGTTCTTCTTCCCATACGTTTGAGAATGTTGTCAGAAGCATGCTGAATTGGGATATCCAGGTAATGACAGACTTTCTCTTCTGTGCGGATCGTTTCAATCAGTTCGTCCGTAATCTCTTCGGGATAACAATATAAAATACGAATCCAGTACAGCCCATCTATTTTGCACAGTTCATGCAAAAGTCTGGGAAGACTCTTCTCTCCGTACAGGTCTTTTCCATATAAAGTCGTTTCCTGTGCTACAAGAATCAGTTCTTTTGCACCAAATTCTACAAGCTTACGTGCTTCTGCAAGAAGGCTCTCCATGGGAATACTTCTGTAATTTCCACGTACCTTTGGAATAATGCAATAAGAGCATCTCTTATCACAGCCCTCTGCAATCTTTAAATAAGCGTAATGTCCACCAGTGGTAACAATTCTTGACTTGTCATATACCGGAGTACGATTAATATCTTCAATATGGTTATGTCCCTGACCTGCCAGCACATCTTCCAGAGTCTCTACAATTGCATCTATTGCAGTCGTGCCAATAATTGCATCTACTTCTGGAATCTCAGTCTGAACCTCTTCTTTGTAACGCTGCGCCAGACAGCCTGTTACGATCAAAGCCTTAATATCTCCTGCTTTACGCAGTTCAGCCATCTCAAGAATATTGTGAATGCTTTCTTCTTTAGCATCACCAATAAAGCAGCATGTGTTCACAACTACCACATCTGCTTCATTCTCATCATCTGTAATTTCATATCCTTTGCTGGTAAGCATGCCAAGCATTACTTCTGAATCGACCAGATTCTTGTCACACCCCAGCGAAATAAACAATATCTTCATTCTCAGTCTTCCGCTTAGTCCTCTGGCATAATCTTGATTTTGCCTTCAACCAGCTCTTCAATTGCGATAGAAAGTGGCTTATCCTGCTTGATTTCTACCAATGGTTCCTCACCGCCAATGATCTGTCTTGCCCTCTTGGCTGTTGCCATAACGATAGAGTAACGGCTGCTGATAACCGGTTCTTCGCCTTCCTCTACGTCTCCGTTTACGATATTCATTAAATCTGTGTATGATGGATGTAACATATTCTATACCTCTTTCTTTTATTATCATGATACTTTCATATTTATATTGAAAAGTATCATATTATCATAACTCTTCTGCGCCTTCCATATCAGCCTGCGCTCTTGCTGCTATTGTCTCCGGCAGCAATGCCGATAAAACAATCCTGCTGCCCTCCATGACCAGTACAGCCTTTGTCTTTCTTCCCTGCGTAGCATCTATCACAGTTCCATCTTCCTTCGCCTTTTGTACCAGTCTCTTCACCGGTGCAGAATCAGGGCTGACGATGGCAATAATCTTGGCTGTATTAACAATATTGCCAAATCCAATATGAATCAGCTTATCCAAATATTCTTCCCGCCTTTATTTATAGCAGGCATACTGCTACTCAATATTCTGAATCTGTTCACGAACCTTCTCAATCTCTGTCTTTAACTCTATTCCACGATTGGAAATCGCCAGATCATTGGTCTTGGACAGAATGGTATTCGCCTCACGGTTCATCTCCTGCGCTATGAAATCAAGCTTACGTCCGATACTTCCGCCATCTATCAGTTCCTGCTTCATAGTCTCTATGTGGCTTCTAAGGCGTACAAGTTCTTCATCGACACATACTTTATCAGCAAAAATAGTCACTTCTGTTAAAAGTCGTGATTCATCTACTGTAGCATCGCCAAGCAGTTCCTGCACACGCTCCTGTAATTTGCTGCGGTACTCTTCAATAATCTGAGGGGATCTTTCTTCAATAAAGCAGACATGTTCCAGCATACCGTCCAACTTCTCGATCAGATCCTGTGCCAGATTCTGTCCTTCTTTGATTCTGCTCTCTACAAAGCCTTCAGATGCCCCATCTATTGTCTTTGCCAGTATCTTCCATATCTCGTCTTCATCAGCCATTTGCTCTTCCATGGAAAATACCTCCGGGTATCTCGACAGAGTAGATACACGAATATCATTATCCAGCCCAAATTCCTCTGACATTTTATTAAGATATCCGAGATATTCTGCTGCAATATCCTTATTATATTTGATGCACACATTATTCTCAGAATAATCTTCGTAAGTAATGAACATATCAATCTTACCACGCTGTGCATACTTCTTCAGTTCATTTCGAATAGAACTCTCAAAAAAACTGAGTTTCTTGGGCATCTTAATATTTACATCAAGATATCTGTGATTTACAGATTTCAACTCTACCGTAACTTTACGTGTTCCTTCTGCAATCTCACATCTTCCAAAGCCTGTCATACTTTTAATCATGTCAATCCCCCTAACTATAGCGGAATACAGCTTATCGCATACTCTTCTGTATTATAGAATAAACAGCCCTGCTAGTCAAGATTTTTCCGTAAACCTCTCTATACAGCAAGAATCGCCACAGGTCACAATCTGTAGCGATTCTTACAAATCTTATGTTCTTATTTTAATTTCCAGATATCTCTGTTATATTCTGCAATTGTTCTGTCAGATGAGAAGAATCCGGCTTTTGCAATATTGACCAGCATCATCTTCTTCCACATGTCTTCCTTACGGTAATCTTCAAACATGCGATCCTTGGTTGCAATGTAATCTTCCAGATCAAGTAATGTCATGAACCAGTCTTTGTTGATCAGCTCCTTGTGAAGTCTTGTCAGACGTTCCTCATTGCCTGCTGCCAGTGTCTGCTCACTTACGATAAAGTCTACAGATTCCTTGATCACGCTGCTCTTTTCATAGAAGTCTCTGGACACGTAATCAGCTTTGGCATAATGTTCAATGACTGCTTCTGATTTCTCACCAAAGATATAGATGTTATCATCACCTACCAGCTCGTTGATCTCTACGTTAGCACCATCGCTGGTTCCAAGTGTTACAGCACCATTGAGCATGAACTTCATGTTACCTGTACCGCTTGCTTCTTTGGATGCAAGGGAAATCTGCTCTGAAATATCGCAGGCAGGAATCAGTCTCTCTGCATAGCTTACATTGTAGTTCTCAACCATAACTACTTTCATGTAGTCCTTTACATCAGGATCATTATTTACGATTTCCTGTAATACTAACAGTAAATGAATGATATCCTGTGCAATGATGTATGCAGGAGCTGCCTTCGCACCAAAAATAAATGTAACAGGTGTTGCAGGCTTCTTACCGTTCTTGATCTCCAGATACTTGTGAATGATATACAGAGCATTCATCTGCTGACGCTTATACTCATGTAATCTCTTGATCTGAATATCATAAATGGATTCAGGGTTAATATCCTGACCTTCATTTTCCTTAATATATGCAGCCAGTGCAGCCTTTTTATCTTTCTTGATAGCCTTGATCTCATTTAAAAGTGCTTCATCATTCTGATGCTCAAGCAGCTTCTCCAGTTCCTTTGCATCTGTCTTCCAGCCATCACCGATTGTTCTGGTAATGCATGCAGCCAGTTCCTTATTGCAGGACATAAGCCATCTTCTGAATGTGATACCATTTGTCTTGTTGTTGAATTTTTCCGGATAAATCTTATAAAAATGATTCAGTTCTGTTTCCTTTAAGATTTCCGTGTGAATTGCTGCTACACCATTTACAGAGAATCCATAGTGGATATCAATATGAGCCATATGCACTCTCATCTCTTTATCAATGATCTGAACCTTAGGATCATCGTATTTGATGGAAGCTCTCTTATCCAGTTCCCAGATAATAGGCATTAACTGTGGAACTACCTTCTGTAAATACTTAACAGGCCATTTCTCCAGTGCTTCTGCAAGGATTGTATGGTTGGTGTATGCACAGGTCTTGCTTACAACGTCAATTGCTTCTTCCATCTCGAAGCCTTCCTCTTCTGTCAGAATTCTGATCAGTTCAGGAATGACCATAGTAGGATGTGTATCATTAATCTGAATAACAGCATGCTCATTCATCTTGTGAAGATCATAGCCATTCTCTTTCATTTCCTTAATGATAAGCTGTGCGCCATTACATACCATGAAGTACTGCTGATAGATACGAAGCTGCTGACCTGCTTCATCAGAATCATCAGGATACAGGAATAATGTCAGGTTCTTATCAATATCTTTCTTATCAAAATCAATGCCGTCTTTTACAATGCTTTCATCTACTGTTTCAATGTCAAATAAATGCAGCTTGTTAATGCCCTGATTATAGCCTACAACATCAATATCATATAATCTGGACATTACTTTCTTCTTGCCAAAATATACAGGGAAAGTTACGTCTGTCTTGGTCAGCCAGGACTGACTCTCGATCCAGTCATTCTTCTCAGCTGTCTGCATTCTGTCCTTAAATACCTGTTTGAACAGACCAAAATGGTAATTCAGTCCAATACCGTCGCCCGGAAGTCCCAATGTAGCAATAGAGTCAAGGAAGCATGCTGCAAGTCTGCCAAGTCCACCATTACCAAGTGAAGGTTCAGGCTCGATCTCTTCGATACGGTTCAGTTCTTTTCCTTCTTCTTTCAGAGCTTCTTCCAGTTCATCATAGATACCCAGATTGATCAGGTTGTTGGAAAGGAGCTTACCAATCAGGAATTCAGCAGAAATATAATATACTTTCTTGCTGCCCTGAATTCTTCCCTTATTCTCCATCATTTCTTTGGTCATCTGCAGAATGGCAAAATAAAGATCATGATCAGCCAGATCCTTAATGCTCTTACCATACATTTTCTGTGCTACTGCTTCTAAGTTTGCTTTAACGCTCATAGGAATCCTCCATTCTTATATTTACCCGCCTTGTCTGCTGGTAACGTTTCCATGTTTATATTGCTTATGCATGAAACACACTCTGTATTTCATGCTTTATGCCTTATTTTTACTTCATTACATCATGAAATGACATCCTTATATTCCATTCGGATCAGCTTATGCGGCATGATGATCTCCTGCCCGCTTTCTCCTGCCATAAGTCTCGCCATTTCATCTACAGCTCCCGCTGCAATCTGTCTGAAATCCTGCTTCACTGTATGCATCTGTTTTCCTGCATATCCCATAAGACTGATTCCATCAAATCCACATACCGGTCTGAAAATATCCATATCTGTAAGTGCCTTCATAGCTCCTATCGCCATCAGATCAGATGCACATATGATTGCATCCTTTTTGGTTCCATAACGAAGGGTTATCTCTCTTGCCTGAAGTTCACTGAAATTACCTATTCTTGTATAGAATGAAATCTTCAGTTCCTCTGCAAGCTGCTTCATTCCCTGCAGTCTCTCTTCTGATACATACCCATTCTTCTTACCGGCTATATACAATATTCTATGGCAGTTGTTCTCCAGAATTGTTTCTTTGGCAACTTCATATTGAGCCCTGGTATGATCAATATGGATGCAGGATGTGTTTTCTGCCACCCCCGGCGCATCAATGAGAACAATTTTGAATTTACCCGTACGAATCAGCTTATGAAGTGCTGTATCCTGTTTGGATAACCCACATATAATCAGCCCCTCAATACTCTGGGAGAGAAAATATCTCGTCATCTCTTCTACAGACATCTCCTGAATCATCGTAAAAAAGACCGTAATCACATCCATTTCCAGTTCCTTGGCACGATTGATTGCTCCCACAATATATTGCATTGGAATCTCATCTACTGTCTGTACATGTCTGTTCACATCCAGCAAAAGCGCTACCCGGTCAGTCTTTTTGGAAGAAAGAGCCGAAGCAATGGAATTGGGAACAAATCCCAGTTCTTCAATTGCCGCATTTACTTTCGCTTTCGTATCCTCACTTACGTTGGGATAATGGTTCAATACTTTGGAAACCGTGGATATAGCCACGCCTGCCTGTTTTGCAACATCTCTGATCGATACCACTTCATCCCCGCCTTCTGCTCTTGCTGTACTAGAAAACGTTTTCCAGAAAACGTTTTCCTTATAATACAATAAAAATAACGGTTTGTCTACCGTTATTTTATATTTTCGACACTTTGCATAAAATGCCATGCCTTTTTTATGTAGAATTAACGACTCATAACCTTATCTATGGAAGCAATCAGTCTGTCTGCTTCAAAAGGCTTTACAATGAAATCCTTAGCACCATACTGAATTGCCTGTGCAACCATTGCCTGCTGTCCCATTGCAGAACAGATTACCACCCCGGCAGTCGGTTCAAGCTCCTTGATTCTCTTTAGTGCTTCTACACCGTTCATTTCAGGCATGGTAATATCCAGAAGCACTACGTCCGGCTTCAGTTCAATAAATTTCTTTACAGCTTCTATACCATTACCGGCTTCTCCAATTGCTTCATGTCCACCTTTTTCCAACATCTGCTTTATTGTCATTCGCATAAATGCAGCATCATCTACGATTAATATTTTTGCCATAGCGTCATCCACCTTTCAGCTCATCAAATACCATCAGAAATCCTAAGGAATATTATAACTCATTTTTATAATATGCGCCATAGTTTTTTGAATATTTTTAAAATAATCAGTATTTTAATCAGCAATTCTTTTGGCAACCACAACAAATCTGCCATTTTTCGTCTGATATGCACATGTAGATAAGGTAAGGAATTCGTCCCCATACTCGGCTTCTACCCCTGTATCATACAGACTCAGCTTCTTGATATTACTGTAAAAGCTGTCAAATGCATCCTGATCTTCTCCTCCAAAATACTGATAATACTTAAAAAACTGATCTGTCTGTAAATATACTTTGCTGAAAAAGACCGCAATCAATTCATATTCTCTTTTCTCATCTCTGGTATACAGATACAGTTTATTGTGCTCCATGCCATATTCCTGATCCTGATAATCCTGCAATGTTCCAAACATGTCTCCAGACTTCATATTATGTCCATGGATGATCAGATTTGCACCAGCCATATGGATATCTGAGTCTGTATCCATCAAAAGGCAACCGTTTTTGTCTTTTTCTTTATAAAAGTTTCTCCGCAGGTAATATTCTTCATCCTCCGACGTCTGCATAACAGGATAATCTATCTGTGTCCCTGGAATATTCAGCCAGCCTATCATATCTGCATTGGCTTCAAACAACCGCTCATAAGAAATGGTAATCACGTCCTGCTTCTCTGTATCCGTCTGACTGCTGTCTGCCCTCGGCGCAATTTCAACATCCCGCATGCTGCGAAGCTGTTGAACCGTCTCCCTGGAACGCTTCTCCTCCATAACATTATAATAGGAAATTCCTGCAAATATACTCAGGCAGACCACTCCTATGATTAACAGAATTGCATCAAGTCTGATATGTCGTTTGTGTCCGTTTTTTACTGTTTTCATATTCTGGTCATGCCTTTCCTGTTTTCCTTATTTCTATTCAAAATATTTCTCTACGTGGGCAACCAATACAGATCTTGGACACATAGTCAGCAGAATGTCTGATTTTCTTCGAGTCAGTAAATCATAATCCACATCCTGCGTGTGTTCAAATTCTGTATTCACAAGTACCTTCCACTTTCTTCCCAAAGGCAGCTTGGGAAGTTCTATATCACAGTACTCCCAAAAGGTATTGACTCCGATATAAATAATGTCATCTTCTGTGTTCGATGCATTTCGTCCGGCGAACATAACGCCAATCGTATGGGTATCCTGATTGCACTCAGCGTTCCAGGCTTTGCTGTTGTGAACACTGACTTCCGGGAAGCCACATCCACTCGGTCCAGAGCGTCCTCTCAGAATCGGATGTTCTTTTCTGAGCTGAATCATAAATTTGCAGAATTCAAACATTTCTGAATACTGCTCCTTTCTGCTCCAGTCAATCCAGGATATCTCGTTATCCTGACAATATGCATTATTGTTGCCAAACTGCGTATTGCAGAATTCGTCTCCGGCAAGAAACATGGCTGCTCCACGACTGCACATCAGTACTGCAAAAGCATTCTTACGCATACGGTTACGCAGCGCCAGTACTTCCGGATTCATACTTTCGCCCTCTTCGCCACAGTTCCAGCTGTTATTGTTGTTATCCCCGTCTGTGTTGTTCCAGCCGTTCTTCTCATTATGCTTCCAGTTGTAAGCATACATATCATATAAGGTAAATCCATCATGACAGTTCAGGAAATTTACCGTAGCATTCTCTCCACGATTCTCAGGACTATAGAGATCTGTGGAACCAAGTATTCTTTCAATCGCCGCCTGAGCCATGCCATAATCGCCCTTCAGGAAGCATCTTAAATCATCCCTGAAACGACCGTTCCATTCAGACCAGCGATTCCACGCAGGGAAGCTTCCTACCTGATAGAGTCCGCCTGCATCCCATGCCTCTGCAATCAGCTTCACTCTGCCAAGAATCGGGTCAAAGGCAAGGCTTTGCAGAATAGGAGGCTTGCTCATCGGAGAGCCGTCCTCATTACGTCCCATAATAGAAGCCAGATCGAAACGGAAACCATCTATTCTATAAGAAATAACCCAGTAACGCAGACAGTCCAGTATAAACTGCTGAACGATCGGGTGATTGCAGTTCATAACATTACCACAGCCACTGAAATTATAATATTGTCCATCAGGTGTCAGCATATAGTAAATATTATTGTCAATACCTTTGAAACAGAACGTTGGTCCCATTTCATTGCCTTCTGCGGTATGGTTGAATACAACGTCAAGAATAACCTCTATTCCATTTCTGTGTAATTCCCGAACCAGATTACGCAGTTCATTACCTTCTCTGTTAAATTCCAATGCAGAAGCATAACTTGTATTGGGTGCAAAGAAGCAGACCGGATTATATCCCCAGTAATCAAGCAGCTTCGTACCTTCGTATTCTCTCACGTCCTGCATCTCATCAAATTCAAAGACAGGCATCAGCTCAACGGCATTCACGCCCAGCTCTACCAGATAAGGAATCTTCTCCCGGATTCCTTCAAATGTACCTTTGTGCTCAACTTCTGACGTATCGTGTCTCGTAAATCCTCTGACATGCATTTCATAGATAATCAAATCCTTAGGCTCACGGCTTGGCTGTGTATATTCCCCCCAGTCATAAGCTCCTTCTACTACCCTTGCCTTATAGAAATAATCCTTTCCGGTAATCTTCTCTCCCCACTTGCTCTGTCCTGTAACAGCCCTCGCATAAGGGTCCAGTATATAATTATCTTTATTAAACAATAAACCTTTCTTAGGATTATATTCTCCATCGAACTGATATGCATACTCGAACTCCATGGGATTAAGCCCAAAAACTACCATAGAATAAGTATTGCCAATACGATATGATTCTGGAAATGAGATCACTGCATACGGCTCATCTTCCATTCTGTGAAAAAGGCACAGACTACAGGATGTCGCACCATATGAATGCACTGTAAAATTAATACCGCCTTCTACAACAGATGCACCATTGCGCAGAAAATGTCCGGGTCTGACCTGATACCCGCTTATGACATCTGTAGGTGCATAATATCTTTTTTCATAAAAGGAATCATTATATTCCATTACATTTACTCCTCCCCTTTACAGCTTATTCCTATTTTACTTCAAATCAGCCATAGCCGCAATATGGTTTACCATAATTAATAAAAGGATGCCCCATTTGAGCACCCTTTTACTCTTTTATTTTTATATGTATACTATTCTGAATAGTTTACATGATGTCCTGGTTTCTGACGCCATCCATATCATCGAAGTCCTGATTCTCGCCAACCATACCCCAGATGAATGTGTATGCACGGCTGCCGCTTCCTGAATGGATAGACCAGCTTGGAGAAATAACAGCCTGCTCGTTACGCATAACGATATGTCTTGTCTCCTGAGGTTCGCCCATGTAGTGCATTACGAATGCATCTTCAGGCATATCAAAATACAGATATACTTCCATACGCCTGTCATGTGTATGACATGGCATTGTATTCCATACGCTGCCTGGTTTCAGTGCTGTCATACCCATAACCAGCTGGCAGCTCTCTACCTGTCCAGGTAAGATGTACTTGTTAATTACTCTGTGGTTTGCATCCTCAAGGCATCCAAGCTCAACCTTATTCTCATCCTTGATAATAACAACATCCTCTGAGGGTGTACCCTGTGGCTTGATCAATTTGGTAGGATATGCCTTATGTGCAGGTGCACTGTTTAAATAGAATTTCGCAGGGTTGGATGGATCAACTGATGCAAATGTAATATCCTTGGAACCCATACCGATATACATTCCTTCTTTATGACCTACTTCATATGTCTTACCATCAATTGTGATCGTACCTGCCGGTCCGATGTTGATAACACCAAGTTCTCTTCTCTGGCAGAAATACTCTGCACGGAGTTCATCACCAGCTGTCAGGCTGATAGGCTCTGTGGGAACTGCTGAACCTGTGATAATACGGTCAATATGGCTGTATACTAACTTAATCTCGCCTTCCTTAAAAAGGTCATCAATCAAAAACTCTTCTCTTAATCTCTGTGTTGTGTAATTCTTCACATCCTTGGGTGAAGCTGCTGTACGAAGTTCCATAATCTTTACCTTCCTTTATCACATATAATCCGTCTATGCCTTAAAAAAGCATACCTTTTGTAAACGCTTTCATTTTACCTTATTCCCATGAAAGAGTCAATAAAAGTTTGTAAGTTTAGCGCTTGATTTTCGCAAACTTTCATAGTACAATTTATGTGATTTATGGTAGTGCTTACATTGTTTTTTTCACGGTACACATTGCGTACCCTATTTTCTACATAAGAAGCCCCTGAGTCAGAAAGGATTATCACCCATGACAATATATGATGTTTCTGAAAAAGCAGGCGTATCTATTGCCACTGTATCCCGGGTTCTGAACGGATCTGAAAATGTCAGTGCCGAGACCCGCAAGAAAGTTCTTGCAGTAATTGAAGCCTGTGACTATACACCTAATGCTTTTGCCAGAGGGCTTGGCCTGAATTCCATGAACACTATCGGTATTTTATGTGCAGACTCTTCTGACCTGTACCTTGCCAATGCGGTATATCATATCGAGCAGGAATTAAGAGCCAGCAATTATAACTGCATTCTCTGCTGTACCGGCTACAAGCTGGAGGATAAAAAGAAATATCTGAATCTGCTGGTCAATAAAAAAGTAGACAGCGTGGTTCTGGTCGGTTCCAACTTTATTTCTGATAAAGATGAGGAAAACGATTACATACGTGACGCTGCCAGGGATATACCCATCCTGCTTCTGAATGCAGATTTTGACTGTGAAAATGTATACTGCAGCCTGTGCGATGATTTCAAATCCACAATGCAGGCTACTTCTTATATTCTGGATACAGGCATTGAAGATATCCTGTATCTGTATAACTCAAAGTCCTATTCTGCCATGCGCAAATTATCCGGCTATCAGAGTGCTCTTACCCAGCACGGTATTGCTCTTCGCATGGAATATATGCAGTTTTTCCCCGGCAGCCATGCCAATCTTCCTGCAATAGCAGACTTTCTGGCTAATCTTGATCCGCAGATCAAATATCGGGCTGTCGTTGCCGCTGATGATAATCTGGCAATCGGAGCAATTAAATATGCACATAAGAAAGGATTATCCATTCCTGATGATCTATCAGTCGTAGGATATAATAACTCCATTCTCAGTACTTGCTGTGAACCGGAGCTTACCAGTGTTGACAATAAGCTGGAGACGCTGTGCCATCATATCGTATCTACCCTGATCGGTATTCTGGACAACCGCGACATGCCGCAGAAAGTTATTTTCTCCGGTGAACTGATAAAAAGAGGTACTACCCTTCAGAAGTAATACCTTTTCTTATATAACTATTCTAATGAATTTATACTAGGAGGCAAAACCCATGAAAAATTTTATGGATAAGGATTTCCTGCTTCAGACAGAAACTGCAAGCAACCTTTTTCACAACTATGCTGAAAAAACACCTATTCTTGACTATCACTGCCACATCAATCCGGCAGAAATAGCAAATGACCGCAAATTCGACAATATTACTCAGGTATGGCTTGGCGGCGATCATTACAAATGGCGCTTCATGCGTTCCTGCGGTGTAGATGAGAAGTTCATTACAGGAGACGCTTCTGATAAAGAGAAATTCCTGAAATGGGCTGAATGTGTCGGCAAGGCAATCGGCAACCCTCTGTATCACTGGACTCATCTGGAATTACAGCGTTACTTCGGTTACACAGGCATTCTCAACAAAAATACTGCTGAGGAAGTATGGGAACTGTGCAATGCCAAATTAAAAGAAGACAGCATGAGCGTACGTGGTCTGATCAAGCAGTCCAACGTTACTCTGATCTGTACTACTGATGATCCTGTTGATTCTCTGGAATATCATAAGCAGATTGCTGCTGATGATACTTTCGATGTTCAGGTTCTTCCTGCATGGCGTCCTGATAAGGCTATGAATATTGAGAAACCTGATTATACTGAATACCTTGAGAAATTATCTGCTGTAAGCGGTGTATCTATCCATACTTTTGCAGATTTAAAGGAAGCTCTGCTTAACAGACTTGACTTCTTCAAGTCCATGGGCTGTTCTGTATCCGATCATGCTCTGGAATACGTAATGTATCAGCCTGCTACAGATGCTGAGATTGAAGCAATCTTTGCTAAGAGAATGAGCGGCGCTTCTATTACAAGAGAAGAAGAATTACAGTTCAAGACTGCTTTCATGCTCTTTGTTGGCAAGCAGTATCATAGATTAAACTGGGTAATGCAGCTTCATTATGGTTGTAAGCGTGATAACAACACACTTCGTTACGACCAGTTAGGTCCTGATACCGGTTATGACTGTATCAACAACTATGCTCCATCTGCTCAGCTTGCAGACTTCCTGAATGCACTGATTACAACAGATGAGCTTCCTAAGACAATCATCTACAGCCTGAATCCTAATGATAACCAGGCAATCGGTACAATCCTTGGCTGTTTCCAGGATTCTTCCGCATGTGCTAAGATTCAGCAAGGCAGTGCATGGTGGTTCAACGATCATAAGACCGGCATGCAGGATCAGATGATCTCTCTTGCCAACCTTGGTAACTTATCCGGTTTCGTTGGTATGTTGACAGACTCCAGAAGCTTCCTTTCCTACACAAGACATGAGTATTTCAGAAGAATCATGTGCAACTTAGTAGGCGGATGGGTAGAGAACGGTGAGTTCCCTGCTGATATGGAAACTCTTGAAGAGATCGTTAAGGGTATCTCCTACAACAATGCAGTAAAATATTTCGGTTTTGATTTAAAGACTGTTTAATCCTTTATACTTACAGCACATTACACCCTCCTGTTTGCGGGAGGGTGTTTTTATTTGTATATGTTGCACATTTTATGCAATTTGATATAATGGGCATATGTGTTCTTTAAATAATATATAAGGAAAGAGAATGTTATGAAGAGTAAAAAAAGTAAATTTAGTGGTTCCATTGGATTCGTCCTGGCTGCTGCCGGAAGTGCCGTCGGTGTAGGTAATATATGGCGTTTTCCCTACCTGTGTGCAAAAGATGGCGGCGGATTGTTTCTGTTGATCTATCTGATTCTTGTTCTGACTTTTGGTTTCACACTGCTGACTACAGATGTGGCAATTGGTCGTAAGACCAAGCAGAATGCTCTGAATGCATATGCTACTCTGCATGAGAAATGGCGTTTTCTGGGATATCTGACCTTTTTGGTGCCAACGCTGATTATGACTTATTATTCTGTTATCGGTGGATGGATTTTAAAATATCTTACGGTCTATGTAGTATCAAACGGTCATGAGGCAGCTCAGGATGGTTACTTTACATCCTTTATTACCTCTAAGGTATCTCCTATCATATTCATGCTGGTCTTCCTGGCTTTCACTGCCTGGATTGTATACCGCGGTGTAGAACATGGCATTGAGAAATTCTCAAAGATCATTATGCCAGGGCTGATCCTGCTGATTATCTTTATCGCCATCTTCTCCCTGACTCTTTCTCATGAAGGAAGTGATGGCACAGTTCGTACCGGACTACAGGGACTTGCTATTTATCTGCGTCCTGATTTCACAGGTCTGACCTTTAAGCGATTTCTGGAGATATTGCTGGATGCCATGAGCCAGCTCTTCTTCTCTTTGAGTGTGTCTATGGGTATTATGATCACATATGGTTCCTATGTAAAAGATGATGTAAATCTGTGCAAAGCTACGAATCAGATTGAAATCTTCGATACTGCAATTGCTTTTCTGGCAGGTATGATGATTATTCCTGCTGTCTTCGTCTTTCTTGGAACTGATGGAATGTCCTCCGGTCCGAGTCTGATATTTATTACTTTGCCCAAAGTATTTGAATCCATGGGATTCTTTGGCAGAATCGTTGGTATCGCCTTTTTCATTATGATGGCTTTTGCTGCACTGACTTCCTGTGTATCTGTCATGGAGACACTGGTAGCCAACTGTATGGAGATCTTCCATCAGTCCAGGCAGAAAATGTGTGGCCTGATTGGCGGATATTCACTGGTAACTGCCGTACTGATCTGTCTTGGATATAATGTTCTTTATTTCGAGCTGCCATTACCAAATGGCTCCATTGGTCAGCTGTTAGATGTAATGGATTATATCAGTAACAGTTTCCTGATGCCTTTCATTTCACTATTAACAAGCATCCTGATTGGATGGGTCATCGGTCCTAAGTGGATTACAGATGAAGTGGTAAAGAATGGAGAGAAGTTCCCAAGGGCAGGACTGTACCAGTTCATGATCCGCTATATTGTTCCTGTTGTCATGCTGGTTCTGTTCCTTATGTCCACAGGATTTCTCAATCTCTTCGCATAAAAACAGGGGGCTGCCCCCTACGATTGCATATCCAGCTTGGATACTCTGCGATCGTAGGTGAGCAGCCCATTTACTTCTTCTTCAATATCAGTCAGTTGCGTATATACCGCAGCACTCATTCCCTGCATATACAGCTTCTGAATCTTATTCTGCATTTCTTTGTACTGTTTCTTAAATTCTCTTACACTGCAATTGCCATATCCAAATATCTCATCAGAATACGTATGCCCTGATATACCACAGGCAATTCCTCCATACTCTGAAATAGCATAAGGACGTTTCCCCAACTCTGCAACCAGATCAAAGAAATAGATATGCACGCTTCTCATATCACCTGCATTCTGGTCAAACCAGCCACTGTGTGCGTCAATCAGCCGGGTTCGGTCATGAGAACGTACCATTTCCGTATTTTCTATCGCATCAAACTGTCCCCAGCCTTCATTGAACAATACCCAGGTACAGATACAGGTACAATTATACAGCTGTTCTACTGTCTCAAGACATTCCTTTTTCCATTCTCTCCTGCCCTTGGGATTCTTCCTGGACATCAGTCCATAATGATTATCCTTGAGCTTGCGAAGTCCCTTGAATACAGTAGGAATATAACTGGTATACAACATATGATACTCTTCTCCACCGTTGATCATATCCTGCCATACCAGCATTCCAAGCCGGTCACAGTGATAATACCATCTCATAGGTTCAATCTTGCAATGCTTGCGGATCATATTAAAACCATGCTTCTTTGCCATCTGAATGTCCTGAATCATCGCCTCATCGCTGACAGGTGTCAGCAGACTCTCAGGGTAATATCCCTGGTCAAGTATGCCATTTTGAAAATAAGGAACATGATTCAGACAAAGCCTTGGAATATTGTTCTCATCCTTCTCCACACTGAAACAACGCATACCAAAATATCCTGCAATCTGATCTTCACCGTACGTAACAATCACCTGATACAGGAAAGGATCTACCGGCGACCAGCTGTGCATATTCGGAACAGGCAGAACCACTTTTCGCATGCCTGTTACTGTCAATTCACTTATCGGCACTTCATTCTCATAGATTACCACCTTGCACTGCTGATATTCATCTTCTTTCTCATTGGTAAAAAGCTCTATCTCTACATTACTTTCATCATATAACGGCGTAATATGCATCTTCTCTATATAAATATCCGGCACCCATTCATACCATACTGTCTGCCAGATGCCACTCTGCGCCGTATAGAACATACCACCGTTTTGTAGCTTCTGCTTGCCTCTTCCGTGGTATGATGTATCGCTTCTATCCCTTACGCACACCTGTATACAGTTCTCACCCTGCACAATATAGGAAGTGATATCCATGGAAAATGCCTGATATCCGCCAGAATGAAAGCCTGCCTGTGCGCCATTGATATATACTCTGCATCGCTCATCACATGCCCCAAAATGCAGAATAAGCCGTTGTTTATCCGGTATCTCCTGTAAATCAAAGGTTCTCTGATACCATAAGAACTCTTTGGGCTGGAGTTGTCTGTGAACGCCGGACAAATAAGATTCAGGTGAAAAAGGCACCAGAATCTCACCGTCGTACTTCTCCGGCATTCTGCTGCTGGAAGTAAAAGCATAATTCCACATACCATTCAGTATCGTATAATTACTGCGTACCATCTGTGGTCTTGGATATTCTTCCAGTACTTTGGTACAGTCCAGATGTTCTCCCCAGACTGTCATAAGCTGATGATGGTCTGTATTTTTCTTATGCAGCTGTAATGCTCCTATCATTTCTTTTACTTTCATCATAATCCCCGCTTTCATGCATATATTTATGCATTTACACTACTCTTTTATCATACGGCTTCATATGCCAGTTGTGCGAGTCTGACAGCTCCCATAATACCCTGATCGTCATGCAGACTTGCCGGTACTATGTATTCGTCCATATTTTCCAGATATGGTGTTTCATAATAATGATTCAGATATTCCAGGACTTTTGTACGTATCATAGGAAATAGCTGTTCCTGATGCATGACACCACCACCAAGAATGATCTTCTGAGGACTCAGTGTAAGTATGATATTGGTCATTGCTTTGGCAAGATACTCACTTTCCAGCTCCCATACTACCTGATTATCTACCAGTTCATATGCCTTCTTGCCCCATCTTGCCTCAATAGAGGGACCGGAAGCCAGTCCTTCCAGACAGCTGTCATGGCAGGGGCACACGCTCTTACCGGGATCATGTGGATTCTTTGCAATCAGAATATGTCCTGCTTCCGGATGCATCATACCATGCAAAAGCCTGCCACCTACTGCAATGCCTGCACCTATTCCTGTTCCTATGGTAAAATATGCAACGGTATCCAGTCCTTTGGCACAGCCATAGGTCATTTCACCCAGGCATGAACCATTTACATCTGTATCCAGCCCCACAGGAATATGTAATGCATTCTCCAAAGTTCCTGCAATATCGTAGTGACGCCAGGGAATCTTTGGTGTGTTCAGAATATGTCCATAAGTCGGAGAGCCTTTTACAACATCTACAGGTCCAAAAGCCCCCACTCCCAGCGCTGCAATATCTTTATCTGCAAAGTATTCTATAATCTGCGGCATGGTTTCCTGTGGCGTTGTTGTAGGAATCGAGCGTTGTTCCAGGATTCTTCCTGTCTCATCTCCTACTGCCATTACCATCTTCGTGCCACCAGCTTCTAATGCTCCGTATCTCATATCATTCAATCCTTTCACTTCTTATACTTATTTATTTACTTATTTATTCCTTTAACATACTTGCATGATTCAGCAATAATGTATTGTACAGAAACAGAACATCCGCATCTGTAAAATCCACATACTCTCCCAATCGTGATGCTGAAATATAACGAGTATCAATTAATATAATCTCATGGTATACCTCTGAGAGCAAGGGTGCAAGACTACTTCCAAAAGAATCTCGAAAAATAATCAGCTTTCTGTCAGTCTGTGCCTGTGGTGATGTCAATATCTGAACCGGTGACGCTCCACCAAGATAAAAGTCATAGAGATCTACCGGTCCCTCTTTCTCTATAATCTGCGGTCTGTATACCGATTCTATCTGATCGTCCTCCAGGTTCCACACCTGTACACTCTCTATGATCTCATCGGTATAGTAACATATCGTATCTGGTTGTAGTGGCAATGCAGATTGTCCATAGTATACGCCATAAAAAGGATAAATTGACTCTTTCCTGAGTGTGGATAAGTCTATAGAAAATCCCAGCTGTTCCCCGATTCTGTCCACTACAGGCTGTAGTCTCTCCTGTCTCCAATGTGTATCTGTACAGTAATAATCTTCTATTGTCAATGCATCCCATAATAAAATTTGTGACACGTCTGTCAGTTTTTCCTGTAGTATGTTATCCAGCTTCTCATAGTCCATAACCGGATATCCATATGCTGACGCCTGATAATAGTTCTTATCCGGCACGATTGCATAGTACGTTCTGGCATCAGGAAAATACTGTTGTTTCAGACTAAGCATCCTGTCTGCTGCCTTGGCAATCTCCGACTCTCTTAACGGATATTCCAGCTTCCCCGCATAACCTCCTGCCACATAGATTCCATTATTTTCCTTCTGCTGTAAAACATCATATGCATAATATGCCTTCATACGCCGCAGCTGTTCCCTAAAAGGAAAATGATCCAGCAGGTATTCTTCTATGGATTGCATGCAGGATTTATCCAGAATACCCTCCATTGTTATAGCCGGCATGGTCTTTAATTTACGACGTTCCGAGGTGGAATACTGCTGCTTAGGCATAATCAGAAGCAAAACAGGAGCTGTAAACAATATTCCCAGGAACAGAATAATCCATAATTTCTGCAATTTTCTCATTATGCCCATCTCCTTTTCTATCAATTATATTAAAACCTGAAATACAAAAACGGATTAAAGGAACCATCTATCAGGTAAGCAGTACACAATAACAAAAGCAAAACTACTCCAATAATACTGATAATATCCGTAAGAATCTGTTTTTTTGTCATTTGTACATAACGATTCCACAGCATCTTAGGTAATGGAGTCGTTCCAATAACGCTTACAATCAATAATACTGCCCTGTTCCTGATTACATACCGATGCAGCTCTGTATTGGCTGTTGCAGACGAACTCTGAATCAGAGCTATCAGATTCCGCTGTAGTGCATGCATATCTTCTGTTTTGAAAATAAGAAAACTGACAGCAATAATGATCAGCATATACACATGCTTTACAATCTTCCATATAGTCTGTGCCACAGGAGTATCAGGTATTGTAATGTGAATAGATTTCTCCATAATCAGCAGGATTCCAAAACCTGCGCCCCAGATAATATAATTCCAGCCCGCTCCATGCCACAGTCCAGTTAAGAACCAGACTACCATAATATTTAAGAGCCATCTGGCTTTACCTACTCTGTTGCCTCCCAGGGGGATATATACGTAGTCCCGGAACCACGAACCTAATGTGATATGCCACCGCCGCCAGAATGCAGTCGCACTTTCTGCGATAAAAGGATATCTGAAATTCTCTGGAAAATGAAATCCGAACATTCTTCCAAGTCCAATTGCCATATCCGAATATCCAGAGAAATCATAGTATATCTGCATAGCTGCTGTTGCAGCATAAAGCCATGCCAGTATAACAGATTCTCCTGTCATTCCCGCTATTTCCTGTGTAAACTCTCCCAGCACGTTAGCCAGAAGTACCTTCTTGGCAAGACCAATGACAAATCTGATACTTCCCTGTGCAAAATCTTCTTCTAAAATATATCTGTCTGCCAGTTCCTGTTCTATCTGCGTATATCGCACAATAGGCCCTGCAATCAATTGTGGGAAAAGCGTCACATACGCAATAAGGTTCACAAGCTTCTTCTGCCTTGCAGCTCTGCCATAATGTACATCAATGCAGTAACTTACAAGCTGAAATGTATAAAACGAAATCCCTATCGGCAGTGTTATCTCCGGCATATCAGGCATAATTCCATGCAGGAAGAATGTACTGTATTTATAATAAAATAAAAAAACAAAAGGCACAAAAACAGACAGAATATAAGATATTCTGCCTATTCCTGTACCTTTTCTATTGTCTGCTATTCCTGTCAGAATATAAGCAAATACAACCTGTCCCAGCATAAGGAAGAGCCCTGCAGGCTCTCCCCATGCATAAAAGAGACAGGATATCATACATAGACATAAATTCTTCGCCCCGGATGGCACAACTTTGTAAAGTAAAAGTGCCAGTGGCAGAAAAAAGTAGAGAAACGTAATACTGGAAAATAGCATAGGAACTGCTCCTTTAATTAGATAGGATTTTCTTTCTCCAATATCTGATCAGAAACTGTCATGTTTCTTTGCTCAGCAGCCTTAACTGCTGCTTCATAGACACTGTCCGCTGTATCGAGATCTCCCATTACAAAGAAAATGTCTTTTCCAAAGGAATTGGCAATCTCCTTCTCTGCTGTTACGCAGATCCATTTAGCCGGATTCACACTGTCAAATACCTGCTTTTTGATCTTCTCTACATCTGCATCATCACTTGTTCTGATGTACATCGCAGAATATGCGATAGAGCCAATTCCTGACTCTGATATATATATGCCATCTATTCCCGTAATATCTGTCAACCCTGTCAGAAAGGTCACAGAATCCATATCCTGTAGATCTACCTCACTGGTCTCCAGATAAGCAGGCAGCATATCTTCCGATACCTGTGCATATACATCATCAAACAAAGCAGAGACCTCATCCAGACTCTCCAGATGAACCATGGTATCTTCATCATGTTCCTGTGTTGTTACTTCATCCGAATTACGATCTGTATCTGCTCCACATCCAGTAACGAGCATTGCTGCCGCAAGCACTGCTGCAAGCGTAGTCGTCAGTTTTCTCTTTTTCATTGCTGATTCCTCCACGTTTATAATATAAGATCAGTGTCTGCGGTTCTTGTATAGATTATACATATTATATCTGATTAGTTAAATGGAATAACTGCTCCGTCATATGTATCGTTAATATACTGCTTGATAGCATCAGACTTCAGAGTATCTACTAAAGCCTTTGTCTTTTCACTGTTTTCATTGCCTTCTTTTACTGCAATTACATTCACATATGTCTTAGCTGCTTCTGAATCAGCAGTCTCATATTTGATTGCATCCTTAGCTACAGAAAGACCAGCCTGTAATGCATAGTTACCGTTTAATACAACGAAAGCAACTTCTTCTCTTACTCTTGCTACCTGCTCAGCTGCCAGCTCCTGAATCTTAACATCCTTAGGATTCTCTACGATATCATTTACAGTTGCTTCCAGACCAACACCGTCTTTAAGTGTCAGTATACCATTATCCTGCAATAAGAGCAATGCTCTTGCTTCGTTTGTTGTATCGTTAGGAACTGCGATAACATCACCACTTTCCAGATCATCCAGGCTGGATTTTGTTCCAGGATAGATACCAAATGGCTCATAATGGATGCCGCCTGCGTTTACAAGGTGTGTACCATGTTCTTCATTGAAGCTGTCAAGATAAGGAATGTGCTGGAAATAATTGGCATCAAATTCACCACTCTCAACAACATTGTTTGGCTGTACATAATCATCAAATACTGTTACCTGAAGATCCCATCCCTGCTCTGCAAGAATAGACTTTGCCTGTTCCAGAATCTCTGCATGAGGTGTAGCACTTGCTGCTACTGTGATTGTCTTATCCTCTGTAGATGTGCTCTCTGCTGCCTGTGTTGCTGCTTCTGTCGCTGCTGTGTCTGCGCTTCCTGTTGCTTCTGCTGCAGGTTCAGATGTTGCTGTGTTGCCACATCCTGCTAAAGATGCTACAGCTAATGCTGCTGTCAAAATGACTGCTGTTACTCTTTTTTTCATAATTTCTCCTCCATTAATAATAAATATCTATAACCTCCGCTGTGCGGATTGTTATCTCTTACGCCTGTCGATCTTATTGGCAATATGCATGCCTATCGTCTGGAATATCTGCACCAGAACGATCAACAGAATCACTGTTACAACCATGATATCCACCTGATAACGGTGATATCCGTAACGAATAGCGATATCTCCAAGACCGCCTCCGCCTACAGTACCCGCCATGGCAGAATAACCAAGTATTGTACCGATTGCGATAGTAGCACCTACAAGAATGGATGTTCTTGCCTCTACCAGCAATACTTTGAAGATAATTGTAAAAGTACTTGCTCCCATGGACTGTGCTGCCTCAATGACACCACCATCCACTTCTTTCAGAGAAGACTCTACCATTCGACCGATAAAAGGTGTTGCTGCTACAACCAGCGGCACTATTGTCGCTGTAGAGCCATAGCTCTTACCTACGACCAGTCTTGTAAAAGGAATCAATACGATCAGAAGAATCAGGAATGGAATACTTCTGATAATATTGGAAATAAAATCCAGAATCTTATAGACTACTGCATTTGGTCTGATGCCTGTCTTATCTGTAACTGCCAGTGCAATTCCAAGAGGCATTCCAAACACATATCCCATAATCGTAGATGCCAGAGTCATATATAATGTTTCACCGATTCCTACCAGAATCATATTGATTACTGCTTTATCCCACATAATCAGTTACCTCCTCTACTGCAAGATTTCTGTCTTTCAGATACTGTATCATTTCATGGCTGATCTTCTTATCTTCCGGTAAGCCCAGAATCATCTCACCATGAGCAATACCACTGACATTCTTCGTATCTGCTCTGAGGATATTCACCGGTGTCTGGAATCGAAGTACCATATTGGCAATCACCGGTTCAAAGGATGAGTTCGCTGAAAATACGATTCTCACGCAGTTCTTTGTCTGTAATTCATCAACCAGCTCTGCATTCTCGGATGCACTTCTGATTACAAGCTCCTTGGCTTCCTTAGACTGTGGATGACTGAATACTTCCAGAACTTCTCCTGTCTCTACCAGATGTCCACCGCCAATGATGCCGACTCTGTTACAGATTTCTCTTACAACTGCCATTTCATGAGTAATAATCACAATGGTAATTCCATATTTCTCATTAATTTCTTTTAATAATGCCAGGATAGACTTGGTCGTCTGTGGGTCCAAGGCACTGGTAGCCTCGTCACACAGCAGAATCTTGGGATTGGAAGCCAGCGCTCTTGCGATTGCCACTCTCTGCTTCTGTCCACCGGAAAGCTGTATGGGATAAGCCTTGGCTTTATCGGAAAGTCCTACAATCTCCAAAAGCTCTTTGGCTCTCTTTCTTGCATCAGCCTTGGAAACTCCCGCAATTCTCAAAGGGAAACAGACATTGTCCATAACATTCTTCTGCATCAGCAGATTAAAATGCTGGAAAATCATTGCAATGCCTCTGCGCTCCATACGCAGTTCCTTTTCGCTCAAAGCTGACAGATCCTTACCTTCTATCTCTACAGTACCAGAGGTTGGACGTTCCAGAAAATTCAAGCATCTGACTAACGTACTCTTACCGGCACCACTCATACCAATGATACCAAAAATATCTCCCTTATTGATTGTAAGGCTTACATCCTGTAATGCATGCACTGTACCATCCTTGGTCTCGTAGGTTTTGGATACATTTTTTAAAGTAATCATCACTTTACCAAACCTTTCTTCTTTATTTTATTGTCACTGACTATTCCAGTATAGATACATGAAACCATGCAATATTGTAAAGCACTTATATGATTATGTCAAATTCCTTATTAAAAACAAATACATATTATCATACAATTCCTATATAGTAAATAGGAAATTTATTGACAGTTTATTTTTATTATTTTCTTTTAATTATATAGGCTTTTTTCTTATTGTAATTTAAAATAAGAAGTAAGTGCAAAAGATAAGGATATATTGCCAACAGAAAGGAAAAAAGAAATGGAATATAATGAGAAACATTTTAAGGCAAGCGCCAACAAAAAAGCTCGTGTTGTATGGATTATTCTGCTTGTTCTGGTCACATTGGCACACGTTCCACAGATTGGAGGAGATTTTACAGCAGGTAATTTCATCACAATGGTTCTGCTTGGATGGATTCCCTATTTATTTGGGCGAATCATGTGCAAGTTAAAAGGTGAAGACTGGGTTGAATACAAGAAGGTTGTTGCGATAGGATATGGTATTTTCTATGCCTATGCTATCTGTGTATCGCCTTTTGATCTTGCATTTATCTATATTTTCCCACTTATCACGATGATGGTACTCTTCAACGATTATATTTTTCTTATTAAGATATGCGTTCTGAATGATGCCGTCCTGCTTCTGAGTGCTCTTGTATTCTATATTCAGGGAACAACACCCGCAGGTTATGTCAATGATCTGCCTCTGGAGATCAGCACGATCACTCTCTGCTATATAGGCTGTATTTTGTCTGTAAAACACATCACTTCTTCTAATGATGCACTGACAGGCTCCATCCAGGGCAATCTGGAACGTGTTGTAAATACAGTAAACAAGGTAAAAGGCGCCAGCAATTCCATCGTAGATGGCGTTACCGTTGTCAGAGAACTTGCAGATGAGAACCGTCAAGGTGCCAACTCTGTTGTAGAAAGCATGAATAAGCTGTCTGATAACAATAATACACTGCATGACAAAACAATGTCTTCTGTTGACATGACAACTGATATCAATACACAGGTACAAAGTGTTGTAACCCTCATTGATGAAATGGTCAAGCTGATTAATGAATCAGGACAGCACGCAGATGAAAGCAGCCATGAGCTTGTAAAGGTCATGGATACCACAAATGTCATTGCAGACCTTTCTTCTCAGGTAGAACAGATTCTTGGAATCTTCAGTAATGAGTTCCAAATGGTAAAGGATGAAACAAGTACCATTTCCGGCATCACTTCACAGACCAACCTGTTGGCACTGAATGCCTCTATTGAGGCCGCAAGAGCCGGTGATGCAGGACGAGGCTTCGCCGTTGTAGCAGAACAGATCAGACAGTTGAGTACAGATACCAAATCTTCCTCTGAACGTATTATGGGAGCTCTTGGCAACTTACAGGAGACTTCTGAGAAGATGACCTCTTCCATTACCCAGACACTGACACTGATTCAGGAACTGCTGACCAGTATGGCTGGAATTAATGAAAATGTCACTCAGATTGCAACAGATTCTACACAGCTTAACGGCAACATACAGACAATCGACCGTGCTATGAAAGAGGTAGAATCCTCCAATCAGAATCTGGTCGATAATATGTCTCTGATCACAGAAGCCATGAGCGTTATGACAGACTGTGTATCCGATGCAGAAGATACTACCAAAACAATGCTCAGTAAATACGAAGAGACCTCTGTCAATGTGGAGAATATTGAAAAAGTCGTTGATAATCTGGTCAAAGAGCTCGGTTCCGGCGGATTCATGGGAATCCAGGATGCTTCAAAAGGCATGAGCGTTGCGCTGTTCGTAAAAGATGCAGCCGGTCATACCAGCGAATATAATGGTACTGCCAGCGGTACTGTAGATAATGGCATTCTTGCTTCCATGAATACCTCTTCTCTTAACTTAAAGGATAAAACAGTTACCTATTGTATGCAGATTTCTGTTGCAAATGCAGTATACTACTGGGAGCAGGCACAGGTTTCTATTCCAAAGAACAGCCCATCCGGTACATACCAGATTACCGTAAATACCAACCCTACTGTTATGAACAGACGTAAATATGCCAGAATGCCAATCCATAATCTGTGTACAGTAACATTCTCTGACAGTAATCAGTCTTTTGATGCACAGATGCTCAATATCAGTGGTGGAGGATTTGCTTTTAAGTCCCCGGAAAGAATCTTTATGGAATCTAAGGGTAAACATATTACACTGCATCTGAAAGCATTCCCTCTGGAAGGTCAGAGCGAACAGTCCGCTACGATCATTCGATGCACAAATGATGAAGGCACTTATATCATTGGATGCCGTCTGGATGCTGATAATGAAGATATCGCAGCATATGTCGCTAAGAATTATAAAGAATAGACAAATGAGCAACAAAAAAGTCACGTTTTTTCGCGTGACTTTTTTATTGCTATCTTTTATTTCCAAAATAAGATACCACCAGTGTACCTACACCTGTATGCGCTCCAACTGTTGGGCTGATTGAAAGAATCATGGTCTTGGCATTCGGGTATTTCTCTTTGACCATACTCTCCAGCTCTGCTGCTTCATCCTGTGTATCAGAATGTGAAATGAATACTTCATTGACTTCCCATCCATCTGTATTCTGAGCAATCGTATCAACCAGCATCTTCATTGCCTTTTTCCTGCCTCTGGTCTTGGCTATGTTAGATAACTTTCCTTCATCATCCACATGCAGAATCGGCTGGATATTTAATGCTGTACCGATAATCGCAGTAGATTTGGCAAGTCTGCCGCCTCTTACAAGGTGAAACAGATCTTCTACTGTAAAATGATGTACAACATGAAGCTTGTTCGCCTCAATCCACTCTGCAACCTCTTCCATTGTCTTGCCCTGCTTCTTCATTTCTACCGCATGGTAGACCAGCAGCGCCTGTCCACACTCTGCACTCAGAGAATCCACAACGATGATCTTACGATCCGGATATTCCTCCTGTAATTCTCTGCCACACATTGCTGCATTGTTATAGCTGCTGCTGATTCCTGAAGAAAATCCGATATGAAGAACGTCAAAACCAGCATCCAGCTGTTCCCTCATGACCTTCATGATATATTCGGGATTGGTCGCACTTGTGGTAGGCATCTTGCCCTCTCTGATCCTCTGGTAGAATTCCTTATCCGTTAATTCTTTTCCAATATCCTTACCGAATTCCTCTTCATCTATATAATAATGTAATGGATGTATCGCAATATTGTTTTCCTTCAGATAATCTTCTGGCAAACTGGCTGTTGAATCCGTTGAAATAACAAACTCTCTCATTTCCTATACCAAACCTTCCTGTAAAATGTAACACTTGTTGCTTTTTGTATCTGTCTGTATTATAATTTCTATTATTTCTACTGACAACGGTCAAAATGCATGACAATGTTACATAATATACATTTTATACACATGTGTTACTTATCTATACAGTGTTATTATCAAAAAGGAGACTCTACATGATTTCCAACCCCACAGATCGCCGCGTACAACGCACACAGAAAAATATACGTAATGCTCTCATTTCTCTGCTCTCCGAGAAAGAACTGTCTCAGATTACGGTAAAAGAGCTGTCTGATAAGGCAGATATTAACCGTAAAACCTTCTATAGCTATTACTCTGGAATTGATGACATTCTGGATAAAATCGAGGATGAAATTGTAGAGAAGCTGCTTGCCATTATCCGTGATTATGACTTTCGTTCCTCTGATTTTGATGCTTATGCGCTTTTTTGCAGTCTAAACCATATCATCAATGATGACTTTGAATTATATCGAAGTCTCATATTCTCTAACAATTATGATTTTCTGCTTATAAAGGTGAAAAATACAATCAAAAAGACACTGTTGGAAAGATATGCCCCAAGAATCAATGCACAGAATAATCTGCTGGGACTTTATGCCGAATACGTTGCATCCGGTATTGTGTCCATGTACATTGAATGGTTTCATTCTGACAACAGTGTCTCTCTGGAAGAGCTTGCCAAGGCGGCAAGCGATATTACTTTATTTGGTTTTTCTTCTTATCGGAAATTATAATTTATGAAATCTCAGAACCTGCACAGACTCTCCATCAATATGACAGGAACAGCAGCCTTGTGTAAGCTGAATTTCTTCTTCCCTTGGTGATACTTTCAATGGCTCTGCAAAGGAATTCTCATCCTCCAGGGCAAATCCTGACATAATATAAGCAGTCCCTTTTGCCTGTTCGATGCCTTCCATATGAAGTACTGTATCTATCGGTCTCTTCTGCACGTTGACCAGCTTCACAATGATATCTCCCGTCTTATGGTCAACAGATGCAGCGGTATAGAGGGGTTCTATCTTTACAGGTGCATGATGAATCTCATGGATCAGTTCTCCGTCAATGTATGCCTTTAAATGTCTGCCCTCTATCTCAAGCTTCAACTCATATTCCCTGTCAGCAGCTACTGTAAAGGAAGATTGGGTAAGGCAGGAATTACGTCCGGCAATATCCTGTGTCAATGCACTGTCCATGTTCTGCCAGCCACCAATCTCCCACTGATAACGGTTCTTCTCATCCCGATTGCCATATTGCAGCATAAATCCACGTCTGCCATACAGCATTTCACCCTTCATTGTAATGCTATAATGATCAGATTCTACTGTGTGCAGCAGAATATCCTTCGTTACCACTCTTGCATCAGGATCTGCTGACAGATACTGTTCTGCCTTGTCTCCTACAAAATATACCTCAGAGTCTTTCCAGATCGTACCATTCTGAATATCTTCAACCATAATCCGAGAATATCTGACAACCGTGTCAGGTTCTATTCTAAGTCCAAAACCCCCCTTAGGATCATCCTGCAACGTGACGCTGTCTTCTATTCCTGTCATTTCCAGCTCAATCCTGTCATCTCCCTGATGATTCATGAAAAGCTTCTGTACATAATAGTTGGCTGTTCCGTATGCCTGGTGGTTATTAAACCAGATCATATCCGGTTTCCAGTTGATATAGTTCACATTACACAATAATGGTGCATAGCACGCCAGTCCGACTTTCTCACTGTTGCGTTCCATACCGGTCATATAAGATGCCTCTATGAGCGCATTGTACCAGGTGTTACCCCAGCTTGCATATTCACCAAGAAATACCTTAGGTTCCTTCTCATCAAAAGAATCATAACGGTGATGATTGGCAAGGAACCACTCCGGCGCCATATAATAATGCTCGTCTACCAGATCTGCATGATTTCTTCTGGCGCAATTCCAGCCCTTCTCGTACTCTCCACCTGCCGCAAAAGGTCCACTGCTGGCAATGATCTGAATATCAGGATATTTCTCCTTGATTGCCTTATGGAAATAGGGATATCTTTCAAAGAAACCTTCTCCGACTTCTTCATTTCCAATTCCTATATATTCCAGTCCAAAGGGTTCAGGATGCCCTAATTCACAACGTATCCTGCCCCATTGTGCAGATGCATCATCATTGGCAAAGGAAATCAGATCCAGTGCTTCCTGAATCCATTCATCCAACTGGTCAAAAGGCACTTTTCGCTGGTGATGTGGATCATATCCTGCCGGAAGTACTGGTAAAGGCTTCGCACCTATCTCTTCACAGAAACAGAAATACTCATAATATCCCAATCCAAGAGTCTGGTTATAGCCCCAGTTATTTCTTCTTGCCGGGCGCTCTTCCAAGACACCGATTGTATTCTTCCAGCGATAAAGGGAATCCCTGTCCTCTGCATGAATAGAACCATCATGTACAAGGCAGCCACCGGGAAATCTCATAAACCTTGATTTTAAATCTGCCAGCAGAGTGGCAATATCAGCTCTTAATCCATTTCTTTGCTGCATGAATGTCTTTTGAGGGAATAAGGAGACCATATCCAGGTACAATCTGCCCACTGCTTCTATATAGATTGACAGATTGCCAGCTGTAGTAGTCTCCTGTGCTGTAATCTCTGCCTCATAACGATTCCACACAGTTCCATTAGATACTACAATATCTGCCTGTTCAAGACTCTTGCCCTCATCATTCTCCAGGACGATCCTGAGTGGCAGCTCTCCTCTTCCATCTGTAGCAGCCAGACAGGAAAAACGGTATTTTTCTCCTTTTTGCAGATACATTCCAGGGGTAAAGCCCGTATTTCTGACGCCGGCTCCCATCCCTGTCTCAAATACTTCGCAGACAAGATAATGAGGATTACGTCTGCTGTAAGGATGAGAATCCTGTATCCACCACTGCATTCTGCTGTATTTCTTCTCGATTTTCTCCCATGCCATAAGCGGATGGTAGGACGGGTTATCTACAGCGCAGAACTCAAAGCTTCTGTTCTGCACCATCTCTGCATATAATCCACCATCTGCTGCATGATTCAGATCTTCAAAGAAAATTCCATATAAATCACCTAATTGTCCTGTAACCCGGTCAGGTCTGACAGTTATTTTGGACTGCCCCATATTCTATATCCCCCTTCGTCTTTTCATACTTTATATGATTAGTATACACGAATCACGCCTGATACTTCTTTCACATCAGACATGCCCTGAAATACTACCAATGCATCATTGAAATGTCTCTCTTCTACTTCATCTGTGATGATTACCAGCTCTGCCACGCCATCTTTACGGCTCTTTTGCACTACCTGGGCAATACTTACGTTATTGTTGCCCAATACACTGGCGATATTGGCAAGTGCTCCTGTACGGTCCGCAGCCTGAATACGCATAAAGAATTTGGAACAGGTATCTTTAATATGTTTTACTGGAATCTGTCTGTAACATCCACAACCGATTCTTCCTGATGAATGATGCACGATATTGCGCATGGCATCAATGACATCCCCCATAACAGCACTTGCTGTTGGCATCTTACCTGCACCACGTCCCATGAACATGGCATCATCCATCGCCTGACCATGTACAAATACTGCATTGAAGGAATCTCTGACTGTTGCCAGTGGATGGTTCTCATTGATCAGCATAGGATGTACTTTTACCTCTATTCCATCTTCTCCATGTCTGGCTACGCCAAGAAGCTTGATTACATAGCCGAATTCTTTCGCATAACGGATGTCTTCTGCTGTGATCTTCGTAATACCTTCTGTATATACCTGTGAAAAAGTCACTCTGGAATGAAAAGCCAGGGATGCCATAATGGCAATCTTTCTGCCTGCATCATAGCCTTCTACATCCGCTGTCGGGTCAGATTCTGCGTAACCAAGCTCTGTTGCCTGTCTGAGGGCATCTTCGTAGCTCATGCCTTTTTCAGACATCTTCGTCAGGATATAGTTGGTCGTGCCATTTACAATACCCATAATCTCTGTGATATTGTCTCCCGCCATGCTTTGTTTCAGAGGTCGGATAATTGGGATTGCACCACCTACACTTGCCTCAAAAAGCAGATCCGTTCCTGCTGCATCCGATGCTTCCAGCAGCTCTCTTCCATCTTCTGCAAGTAAATCCTTGTTAGCCGTAACTACCTGCTTACCGGCGGCAATCGCTTCTAATATATAGGTTCTTGCCGGCTCGATTCCACCCATTAATTCAATTACAATGTCTATTTCAGGGTCTTCCACGATATCCTTCCAGTTATCAGTCAGGACATTCTCTGCAATCCCTTCACGTTTCTTATTCAGATTTCTGACCAGCACTTTCTTGATTTCTAATGCAGCGCCCGTCTTGTACTCTATATCTTCTGCCAGGATTCCTGCCAGTTCATATACGCCACTGCCTACTACGCCTGCTCCAAGCAAAGCTGCCCTGATTACTCTTCTATCGCTCATTTCTTCTTCTCCTCTGTTTTTTAACCCTGTAATCTGTCCGCTATATAACTGTCCATCATCTGACGAAGCTGCGCAAACTGCTCCATCGTATGTGGATTCTGTGACTGAAAATGCATCAGCTTGTCCAGATATCCCTGCTGTACCACTACTTTCACACTGTATGGATATACCAGCTCATATACCAGAGAGATATGCCCTACAACATGATCTACGGAAGTTCGCTTCAAGGCACGAAGTGTCGCGTGCTTCTGGGAAAAGCTGTCCATTACAGCCTGTGTGACCTCTGCATTCGCCAGATCTTCGCTTGTCACATTATAGATTTCCTCCAGAGGGACATCTACGTTGACCTTTAAAATATCTATCTTATCTGCATCTCTCAGAATATCTGCAAACTGCTTCTCTCTGTCAGTATAATCCTGCGGTACACGATATGCGCTGTGGCATGAAATGACTTTTCTCAGAAAAAGCAGCTCATCCTCGATAATGGCATCCTGGTCAACATAGTCCCATATCTTCTCCTGGTCAAAAAGTATCTCTGCCCCATACATTGCATGGTCTATAGACTGTGCATCATTAAATGTTCCAAACCGGCGCAGCTGTTCAAAACGCCCCACATCATGAAGTAATCCGCTAAACCATGCAATATCCACATCATCTGAGGATAAAGAAATGCTCTGTGCGATCTGCTCACACAGAGCTGCGACACGATAAGTATGGTCAATCTTCAACTTGACCTTCTCATCCTGAGCATTATATTGTGCAACATAGTTTCCAAAAGCTTTACCGGCTTTATCTCTGTCGAGTTTCATGTGATTACCATGCCTTTCCATTCTTTTAGAAATATGTTACACCATGCATTATGCAAAAGCAAGTACTAGGCTAAATGAATCATATCAATCAGAACAACCATTGCCAGTCCATAGTATACAACAATGGCTACCAGATCATTGACTGTTGTAATCAATGGACCGGATGCTACTGCCGGGTCTACTTTAATCTTCTTGAAGAACATGGGAATCAGAGTTCCTACCATGCTTGATACGACCATGGCTCCGATCAGCGCAACGCCGACACATCCTGATACCAGCAGGGAATATCCCAGTGAATACTGCTTCAGGAAATGGATGTACATTCCAAGGAACAGAAATGCCATAACGCCCAGAATGAAGCCATTATAGAAGCCTACCTTCATTTCCTTGGCTACCAGCTTAAATTTCTGTGTGCCTGTCAGGTTCTCGTCCATCAGAACACGGATTGTAACTGCCAGGGACTGTGTTCCTACATTACCTGCCATATCAAGAATCAAAGACTGGAAACACATAACAATCGGAAGTACTGCTACTACTGATTCAAACATACCTACTACTGTAGATACACCCATTCCAAGAAACAGCAGAATAATCAGCCAGGGCAGACGTTTCTTCACGCTTTCTGCGGTCTTTTCCTCCAGATCTTCCTCTGCGGTCAGACCACCGAGCTTTGCATAATCATCGCCCATCTCATCGTCTACTACTTCTACAATATCCTGTGCGGTAATAATACCGGCAATTGTACCATCTTCCAGTAATACAGGAATGGAATCCTCTGCATAATCCTTAATCTTCTCGATACAGTCACTGATCTTCTCATGGTCAAGTACATAAGGGTAAGAACGGCTGATGATATCTTCCAGATCCTCATGTTCTCTGGCAACGATCAGCTTCTGTAATTCAATGGCACCATAGAATTTATCTTCATCATCTATAACATATATGGTGGAAATATTGTCATTTTCTCCTGCCTGATTGACCAGTTCACGCATAGCCTGTCGAATGGTCAGATTATGATGGATCACGATAAAGTTCGTAGTCATGCAGCTACCGATTTCCACATCTTCATAGGAAAGAAGAAGTTTCACATCCTTCACTGCATCCTGATCCAGCATGTTTACGATCTGATGCTTCGTTCTGTCATCCATATCCTCCAAAGCATCTACCGCATCATCAGAGTCCATCTCTGACACTACCTTTGCAGCATTTTCCAGTGAAATTTCTTTGAAATAAGGTTCTGCATCATCCAGATAAGCAAAAATCTGTGCGATTCTCTGTACTCCCAGTACTGAATACAGTCTTTTTCTTTCTGATGCTGTCAGGCTGTCCAAAGCCTCTGCGATATCATTATCGTGATAATCAGATAGTTTATCCAGTAATTCTTCCTTAGGTAAATTACTTCTGATAATTCTGATCAGTTCATCTACATATTCCGGTCTTTTCATCATTCTCTCTGTCATTGTTGCCTCCAAATCTCTATGCAGCCCACAAAAGGGCGCAAAAAAACACCGCTTCAGAATTCCAAAGCAGACCAACAAGTTACCTGCTGTGATGTAAGGACTCTTCTGATACGGTGTTATAAAAGACACAACAACAAGAAATGCAGCTAGTCAATCTCCATAGACAGCCACACTTTCGCTATTACATTTATCGCACCGTACATTGTACTTCGTCCTGTACTATCGCAACTGTCCATGCAAATTCACCTCTGCTTTCCTAAATATCATTTTTACCGTGACAAGTATATCATTTTGTATCTTCTTTTTCAACTAAAAATTATAACTGTATTCCAAATTCTTCCGGCAGGAATCTGGGGCACACATTCTCTAATGATGTGATTACAGATGCTGCAAGACGGCTTCCTATCTCTACTGATTCTCTCAATGTTTTACCATAGGTAAGACCGCTGGATACGCCTGCACAGAATGCATCTCCTGCGCCTGTGGTATCTTTTACGCATACCTTCTGAGGTGGGCAGATTCCTTTATCTCCTGACAGGTCAGCATATACGGCACCATGGTCTCCCATAGTCACGATCATGGCTGGGATTTTGCCCAAGGTAACGCGTCTGGAAAGTATCTCACAGAGTTCTTCCGGTGTCTTATCTGCATAATCTTCCATAAAGAACATGCCTGCTTCGAGCTGATTACAGATAAAGCAGTCAAAATTCTGCAGGAAATCTCTTCTTTCTACTGCTATGCTCATATTGCTTACAACACCAAAAAGCTTTTTATTATGTTTTTTGGAAAGTGCCACTACTTTTTTGATAATATCTCTGTCCATATCTACTTCAATAATAACAGAATCTGCATTGGCAAAGATTTCATCGCCTTTTTCCTCAAGCAGATCAAGTATCGGCATAAGATTGGGTCTTTGTGAGATAGACCCTGCAAGATTCCCACTGTGATCAAATACTGCAAGCCAGGTTCCCATTCCACCGGGTATTGTAAGTACATAATCTGTGTTTACTTTATGATTGTTCAGCTTTCTGACTACATCCTGACCCAGAGCACTGTCATCTACTATGCTGACAAATGTGGGTCTTAATTCTATATTGGCTATATCTTCCACAACATTGCGGCTTACACCGCCATGAATATATTCTACATGTCCAACATTTCTTCCATCGGGTATATAGATATCATCTGGAAATCCCTTAATATCTACAAATACCGCACCAAAAACAACTATTCCCATACAAAACCTCACTTCTTCAGGCTCTTACAAAATAAATTCAAAGTCACGAATTGTACAATTCTGAATTCTCTAATATATACTTTCAACACCTGATTATTCATCTGGAAATATTATAAAGCATGTTGGCTGATTTGCAAAGCGAATTTGTATACTTTACATTTTTGACTGTTATCTCAGTTTTTATAGATGGCAATTTTTTCCGGGCTGCGCAGCATGTTATGTTCTGTTAATACGTTGCGGTAGCGGCAGATACTGAGGATAAAGCCGCACAGGACAGCGTATACAATGGAGTTGTAGAAGCCGTAGGTTAGGAAGGGCATGCATACTGTTGTGGATGGGAATGCGCCAAGATTCATGCCAATTCCAAGTGTACTCTCTGTCAGCAGCAGCATACCACAGCCAAATCCAATCATTCTACCCAGCTGGTTGCCTGCTTTGGCTGTAATTCCAAAGACTTTTATAATAAATGTTGCCAGCGCTGCAATGACTGCCAGTCCGCATATCCAGCCATAGGATATAACAAGCTGTAGAATCATCCATTCTCTTCCAAAAGCAAAGAAATTCTGTACAGGTCCTTCTCCTCCGGAGCTGCCAAGCCATCTGCATTCAGAGAGTGCCGTTCTGAGTATATTATAGAAATAACCTGCGCCCTGACTATCTGATTGCGGATCAAGGAATGCAATGATACGCATCTTCTGATAGTCTGCTGCACCAAAGAAATAGAAAAATACAGCAGTCAGTACGGGCAATATGAAAGCTGCAAAAGCGCACACAGGCACTGCAATCTTTCGTTCTAATCGAAACCAGCCCTTCCAGAGTGCATATAGAATCATCCCATAGAATACGATCCAGATACACATGCTGGAAGTGATACTGCTCTGTAAGGAGAAAAAGAGTGGTGGAAGCATATATGCGATTGCACGCAGCAGACCTTTCATCCTGCTTCCTCTACATGTATATAATACTCCTGCGTATACCGGTATATACAGCATTGTCAGAATGGCAAATCCCCGCAGACGACCATTTATCCAGAGAGACATGCCATTGAGCATGCCTGATTGTGCTCCCCAATATACGAATAGAAATGCTGCTGTCATTACCCAGTAGCAGGCTTTCGCATAACGCGCCAGGAAACTGTAATCCAGATAACAGATTCCAATCATAACTGCCAGTCCAATCAGAGTATACAGGCATTGCACCTCCGAAATGCCCGTTGCTGCATATTGAACCACAAGTCCACCCAGATTTAGTATGACAATCATAATAAGAGTTCTCCAGTCCATTCTTGGTCTGTGAATTCTGTCCAGTTCTACACCAATGGAAACAGGGTCTCCCATACTTTGCACTGCTGATGCAAGTGCCTGTTCATGCGTCATGCCTTCCTGCTCCAGTGCATGTGTCGCATCTTCAATATGATCGGTTATCTCTCTGGCTATCCCGGCTCTGGCTTTCTTACACCTTATCTGTTCAAGCAAAGCACTGATAAATTCATCCATTTCTTAGCCCTCCATACACAGTACATTGGTAACTGCTGTCTGATATTCCTGCCATTCCTTCTTCTTGTCTTTTAAATAATTTCTTCCATTCTTCGTAATGCTGTAGTATTTACGGGTTTTGCCATTCACTTCATTCTCATAGGCTGTAAGATATCCCTTCTCCTCCAGCGAATGAAGCAGAGGATACAAAGTACCTGCCTTCAGACTGAATACATGATTGGAACGACTCTCCAGCGTATCTATCATCTCATATCCATACATATCCTTCTCTTCAAGAAGCCGAAGCAATAACATCGAAGTACTCCCTGATACCAAGCTCTTATCAATTGCCATTTTCAATTCCTCTCTTTCTCATAATAATATATAGATTATCTATATATTATTATATGTAGCTAATCTATATATGTCAAGAGCCTGACACAACAAAAAAACTCCCTTCTGACTATTCAGAAGGGAGCATTTATATTACTCGTTTTCTATTTTCTTTTTCTTCTTTGGTTTTTTCGCAGGTTTGGTTTTCTGCTTCTTTTCTTTCGTTTTATGCTTTCCTGTTATCTTCTTAATAAGCAGAAGCAGGATAACAACAGCTACTGCGCATACAGCAATGATAATGATCTTCATTATATTGGAGCTTTCCTCTACAATGCAGAATGTACCGATTGCACCTTTCATGGTCGTCTGTAAATACTGTCCACGTACTTTGCTGTCAACCTGCTGCCATTCACCATCCAGATAGCTCCATACGGTTGCCTTTTTGTATGGATTCAGAAGACGTACAGCAAGTGTATCAGCTCCTGTTACTGTTGTATTTTCCAGAGATACCTGATATACGGTATAGTCGTTCTTACCAGTAACCTCCTGTGGCACTGCCTCATCTGAAATAGCAGTATGCAATACTGCATCTTCCGTGAAGACACCTTCCACCAGAACAAGTGCTTTCTTATTCTCTCCTTCATCAGAAGCCAGCATGTTATTTGTATTGTCACTTTGTACAACAGTTACATTATCCTTGTATTCGCCTTCGATAACAAGGTTGCCTGTCATAACCTGATCAGATACATCCGGCCATACTCCATAGCAGTTGTCTTTTGCAGGCGCCTGTGGGAATGTCAGCTTCGACAGACTGTCACCATAAGCCAGCTCCTGTGTTCCCAGATACATATCATCAATCTTGAAAGTAACTTTCAAATGCCAGAAATCAGTAGGCACACCTTCTACAGCCAGCAGTTCCTCATAAGTTATCGGCTCTGCGATTCCAATATAGCTGATATTATCAATCCCATAGATGTCGTCACCTACATAATAGTTATTCGTTACTGTAGTGGTGCTGTCCTGCTCATCTTCATCATTCAATGCGATCTGTCCGGCAATTGCACCATACCGTGCCTTGGCGTCTGTGATATTTACCATAGAATAGCAATCCTTGATATTCGTACCATATCCGGCAATACCACCTACATTATTACCGCCGGTCAGGTTAGACAATGCATAGCTGTTCCTGATCAGTGAAAGCGACTGTCCACATATACCACCTACATAATCACCTTCCGTACTCTCTACAGCACCATAGCCCTTACAATCTGTAATGACACCATACTTCATATATCCGGCAATACCGCCTGCGCCATCCTTCTTTGATGTGACATAGCCCTGATTCGTGCTGCCATTAATGATACACATCGTAGTATAGCTGTCACCCAGAGAGAAGTCCGTACTTCCTGCTGCATTATCCTCTGGATCTTCTTCATCAATCGCCATTGATCCGGCAATACCGCCTACATTAATATCGCCCTGTACAATACCCTTATTCGTACTGTTATCTACACGTCCGGTCGTTGCCGTCTCAAGCTCTTCATCAGAAACATCAGAGTAAAAGCTATTCTCATCATTAATATTATCAAGATTGTCAAGCTTATCTATAAACAGGTTAAAGACTACATTCAACTGGTCATTGACTGCTTCCAGATCATGATTGACCTTGTCTGAATAGTTCGCTGCATGATCGCTGATTGCCTTGATACTGTCTGACATGCCTCTCAGCTGTGTATGCAGTGTATCCACATTATCATCGAATTCATCACCCAGCTTGGAGAAATTCAGATCAGACTGACCATTCAGATAATTTACAATTCCCCTTGCTCCGGACGATGCACTCTTCAGGCTGTCAATGACACTCTGTGCATGCTTGGAGGCCGTATCCAGATCGGTATGTGCCGCACTGGCTGCATCTTTGATATATGGAGTCTCAATACTTGCAATCAATGCCAGATCACTTAAAATCTCTGATGCTGCCGTTCCTGCCTCTGATGTATAATCCATCAGATTGGATATCTCATTCATCAGTTCTTTCTTCTCAGCAGAAGTCAGACTGTTCCAGTCCTTTACATTACCATCATCATCTGTGATGATCTGTCGGATCTTATCTACTGACATACTGATATCATTAGATTTACCATTCAAAGTTCCTGCATTGGCATTGATTCTGTCCAGAGCATCCTGCGTTGCATCATTCTGATTCTGCTTCTGGAATGTAATCTGTACAGATGCCGGTTCTGCATCACTCTTTAAATAGAATTCATAAGTCCATGTACCGGCAGATGCCTTACCCATGGAAATCGTATTTCCATTTTTGTCCTTCACGATAGGGGTTGAAGATACTGTATAACCGGAGTCCGGTGTTACTTTCAATGTTACCTTCGTATCGTTACCACCTGTGTATGTTGCGTCTCCTCCTGCATTGGAAGTCACCATCAGCTGTATCGGTTCATATTCTGCTGTAACTTCTACATCCTCTGATGGCATGGTAAATGTATATCTCTTGGACTCTGTCTGATAAGATACCGTTGTACCGGATGCCGTCTTAACAGAAAGTGATTTCAGTCTGTAACCATTCCCTGTGGCACTGACCAGATATATCTCATCTCCCGGTTCTGCACTGGATGAGCTGGCTGTGATCACGCCACCAGTTCCTGATGTACAGGTAATGTCCTTTGTATTAGCAGACTTCGTGAAGCTACCGTATACACGTAAAGCTACGCTTGAACTCTTTGTTAAAAGATATCGGTAACTGTCTCCTTCCTGTGTCATATCAGCTTTTGAAACAGACGAAAGCTGTCTGTATCCACCTGAGATTACTTCACTGACTGTTAAACAATCACTATCAGGAACTTCATATCCTGAATTCGGTGTCATAACAACATTATACTGGTCTCCACTGGCTGCACTTCTGGTCACAGTCACTGTACCGCCTACTGTAGATTCTGCATACACAAGAGAAGTATCCGTAGTATCACCAGAATATTCAAATGTTACTTCTACTGATACATCTGCATCAGGCATAGTAAATGTATATTCGCCTGCATTGGCAGAAGATGCTGTAGCTGATGATCCATTATAAGTAACTGCTTTTACTTTATAATTATAGGCAGCTACCGTATGCACTGTGACGGTATCTCCTGCTGCCGCCTGCTGGCTTTCTACGGTCACTGTACCGCCAGTTCCTGACACTGGTGTCACTTTATGAGTGTTGGACTTTTTATTGAATTGTCCTTCAACAATCACCGGCTTATTCCCGGATATGTAAGCAGAACGGCTCACTGTTGCTTTATTATCACTATCCAATGAAACAGAAGTACCACCTATGCTTACACTGTTTCCATCCAATTCATAACCATTATATGCTTCTGCCTGAATCTCTACCTGTCCGTTGTCCTTCTCCGTTACAGTAATGTTACCGCCTGCATTGGACTTCGCCAGAAATGCTCCTGTATAAGTATAAACAGCAGATACCAGCACATTTTCTTCCGGCATGGTAAATGTATAAGTATCAGAAGCTGTCTGATTCGTAGTAATGCTCTTGCCATTTGCATCTGTTACAGACAGCCCATTTAGTTCATATCCATTATCCGGCTTTACTGTAAGCGTAACCAGTGTTCCCTCATCCGGATTCACATTATCTGAGCTTACGCTTCCACCTACGCTGGAGGTTACTGACAATCTGCGATAATCTGTCTCATTATATGTTGAAGAAGACATTTTATCCGATATATTCAGATCTTCATTGAGCTTCTTGAGTGCATCATTCAGATCGGTCAGTGAATTGCCTGCTGCATCTGTATTATCCATAATACCAGGCAGCATATCCAGAACACTTTCCATACGGTCGGTCAGACTGTTGACCTGATCAATATTGCTGTCTGTGAAATTGGATAATCTGTTGGACAATGTATCGCTCTGATCAATCACTGCATCTGAATAATTCTTCAATACATCTACATCATTCTGGATTACATTGGTTCCTTCTTCCATGTCATCCAGTGTCTGCTGTACCAGATCGTGCAGCTTGTTCACAGCATCACGGATAGATTCTGCCGCATCGACTTCAATATATGGCTCCATCTGTCCAACGATACCGCCTATGTCTTTTCTTCCATATACAGTACCATGGTTCGTACATAATGCTACTACGCCAGACTGTCTGCCTACGATACCGCCTATATTGTAACCAGTGTGTTCATAACCGATCTTACCTACATTGGTACATCTCATGATCACACCCTTGGAAAAGCCGACAATACCACCAGTATCCACACCACTGGCAACCTTCACATCTGTCTCATTCTCACGGATATTCTGCAGGATATCGACACTGATCTCGTCATCCTCTTCTACCCACTGAGAGTTATTATTGATATTCGCATAGTTGGAACAGTTATCTACTGTACCAAAGTTCTTACCAACGATACCGCCGGTATAATAATAACCGGTTACTGTTCCTTTGGTTGTACAGCGCTGAACCGTACCTGTTCCTTCATTAATGCCTACGATACCACCTGTCTCATACTTGCCTTCTACCAGACCCTGAAAAGTACAGTCACGAATCGTACCTCTGTTAATACCACATATGGCACCGATACACTGTTTCTCATCTTCTGAAGTCACATTACCGGACAAATACAGATTCTCAACAATACCGCCCTCTTCTACATAACGGAAGAAGCCTGTTACATAACCATTGCCATTATAACGGTAGTTGGTTATTTTATGCCCATTGCCTTTGAATACGCCACTGAATACCGGTATATTTAAGAACTCTGAACCTGCAAGATCAATATCCTGCGTAAGTTCAACAATCTTGTCTCTCGACCATTCATCTATATGACAATTCTCTGCCAGTTCTTCCAGATCTTTGGCAGATGCTATCTGTATCGTTTCCATCTGCGCATCTGCATCATCCTGCGTCTGTTCCTCCTGTGTGGTCTTAGCCATGACAGGATATACAGGTATCAGAGTCCCCGCCATCACAAGTGCCAGAGAATAGGCACATATCCTTGTGAAAAACAATTTACTGATTATCTTCTTTTTCATCGATCAGTGCCTCCTCTCCTTCTTCTATATGGGCAACGTCCGCCAGTTCCTGACCATCTAACTGCTCAATCTTACCAATCTTGACAAGAGCATTTACATCACCTCTGATAACACCATGGATTTCACAGGAAACAATACCATTGATCTGACCCTGTACGTAACCATCCACTCTGACAAGTCCTGAGGTTTTCTCCATTTTAACCGGAACAGATACCTTAAAGGATGTATGGTCAATGACTTTTTCACCTAATAACAGAATCTGCGGCAGAACGAACATAACAAGTAAAATGGAAATAATCGTTCCTCGACCCAGACACTGTCCGATACCACAGATAGCACCATCTGATGACATCTGACCAATCAGTACACCGGCAAGTACCATCATGGAACCTGATGTGATGATAGTCGGGAAAGCAAAGTTCATGGTTTCTATGATTGCATCCTTCTTGGACATTTTATCCTTTAATTCCATATATCTTCCTGAGATAACGATTGCATAGTCGATATTGGCACCCATCTGAATAGAACTTACAATCAGGTAGCTCATGAAGAACAGGTTGTTATGCTGTAATGCCGGGAATGCGAAGTTAATCCAGATAGCACCCTGAATAACCAGGATCAGAAGTACAGGCATACCTGCTGACTGGAAAGTAAACAACAATACAACCAATACCGCCAGAATAGATACTACATTAACGACCTTATTATCAATCTGGAATGTCTTATATAAGTCATACTGGCTGGTTGAATCACCAGGAATCAGAATCGTTCCATCATAATATTTCTCAGCCATGGTATGCATTTCATCCAGGAATGCAAAGGTCTCATCACCTTCCTGTGGCAATGTCAGATACACAAGAATACGGCTGTAATCCGTACCCTGTAACTGATCCAGTGCAATCTGCATCTTCTCATGAGCATCCTCTAACGTATCGTGCATATCATCATCCAATGTCACGTAGCCTTCGTCCACTTCATCATACAGGAACATGAACATATCAATCAGAGGTACACTATATGAGGAAATACCATTCACGATCTTGGCATAATTCTCATCATTCACCGCATACGCCATATAAAGCAGCTCTGAAACTTCATAATCCAGTTCCAGAAGCTCCGAGAAATCTCTTGCTGTCAGCTTATCTGTCAGCATATAACCATCCATTGCCTCCGTGTTGGCAAGTCCCTGACAGTAATCAACCTCTGACCTTGCTTCCAGATCATTGATCAGCTTACGCTCTTTCTCATAATCTCCTGCTGGAATGACCAGCGCTACCATATTGGTATCACCGAAACTCTCTGTAATCAGTTCATCTGCAAGCTGCTGATCATTCTGTACAGGTGTCTCAATCTGTGAATAACCATATACGAAAGGACACTTGGACTGGAATATGTATGCTACAATAATCAATGCCACAAATAAAGGAGGCACGATCACTCTTGTATGATAAGCAAATTTACCTACAAATGGAATCTTTGGCACGAAGTTCTTATGCTTCGTCTTATCCATTGCCTTACCAAACAGCATCAAAAGACCGGGCATCAGTAAGAATACTGCTACAAGACTCAATACAACTGCTTTGATAAGACAGATTGCCATATCACGTCCAATACCATATTGCATGAACATCATGGCGATCAGACCACCGATTGTTGTCAAAGAACTGGAGCAGATCTCAGGAATCGCCTTACTCAGTGCGACAATATCCGCTTCCCTGATAGGCAATGTCTCATGCTCCTCTTTATATCTGTTACAGAAGATAACCGCATAGTCAATGGACAATGCCAGCTGCAATACAACAGTTACCGAATTAGATACGAATGAAATCGTACCCAGCAGGAAGTTCGTACCCATTGACAAAGCTGCTGCTGCGACGAAAGTCAACAGCAATACAGGAACTTCCGCATAAGTCTGTGATGTGAAGATCAACACCGTTACTACGATAATCGCAACCAGTACACTGATCGTATTCATCTCGGATTCAATCTGTTCTGCTGATGCATCACCCATGGAAGTTGATACATAGATATCATATCCATTCAGACTCTCTTCAATCTCTTCCAGCCCCTGAAGTGCTCTGTCATCTGTCTCTTCATATTTAAAAGTAATGGAATACAGTGCTGAAAAATTATTAAAATAGTTCTCCGTACTGTCAAAATCCAGCATAATAACATCATCTCTCGCCTCGATATCATCTGCAATATCCTGCGCTTCATCATATGTGATGTTAGCTGCCATTACCTTGGCAGATCCGTAAGTAATAAACTGCTCTTCCATTAAATCAAGACCCTGACTGGTCTCTGTCGTATCCGGCAGATACGCTGACAAGGAGTTCTCTACCTTGACCCAGCCCATTGCAACGACCGAGAATATAATCAATATTCCGAACAATAAGAAGAACAGGTTTCTTCTATCTACAATAAAGGTCGCTACCTTTATCATAAAATTACTGTCCTGCTCCAGGTTTTCCTTATCTTTTTTAGACACGTGCATCTCTCCCTTTTTACAAAATTTGTAAACTTAACCCATATTAGTGTAGCACATTTTTATTGAAAAAAACTGAAAATTATATAAATTTTATCTAAAACCGTCAATTTATACAATTTGTCCTGTGATTTCCATAGGTTTATGTCTGGGAGCATTGGCTATTCCTGTTACCTGTCCGTCTTCTGCTATGTCTGCTTCAATCTCAACTCTGAGAACTCCAAATGGTAAAGTGGGTGATGCAACAAAACTATAATGAGAACCGTTCTTCACACAGTCTGTCAATTCTACCGTAAATCCCATTAACTTAGCTTCTCCTGTAAATGTTGTTTCGGATTCGTTTATTTGCGCATATACCTTGATCCAACCCATTGGGGACTTTATTTTAACATCAAGTTCTTTTACATTCTGTTCCATTGTTCTTCTCCTCTTCTATGTTTCTACTTTATAATACCTGGTAAAAGTTCTTTTGCATTTTCTGTAAAAATAGCTGTCTTCTGCTGATGCGTAAGTTTTTGTGTATTCTCTAATGCCTCAGCCTGACCTATGCATGCTGTAATATCTGTATAAGGCGTATCTGATCCATATAACAAATGGCTGACATCCACATTGCGTAACAGCATCTCTATCTGCTTGGGTTCTGAGAAACCGGCAACATCATAATATACGTGTGCCATATCTTCCATAATATCTGCTCTTCTGTCAGGATTGGCAAAACGCAGCATAAGAGCAAAGCTCTCAAAACGATCTGCAATAACAGGCAGAAAAGCACCAGCATGGGGAATAACCCATTTAATATCAGGGAAAAGGTCAAATGTATCGTTCTGTACCATATTTAAGAAAGTACGTGTCGTTTCCACAAAATACTCAAAAGCTGGTACAGGAATCTCTTCGTTTACATTTTCAATCAATGTTGATGGCTGTGTTGGATGCATGATTACCAGTGCCTTTCGCTCATTTAATTCTGCCATCAGTTCATCCAGTCTTCTATCCCCCAGATAAACACCCCCATAATTGGTCATCAGACCAACTCCTGCTGCATGCAATTCATCAAGACAGTGACGTGCCTCAAAGATGCTGCTATGTACATGTGGTAATGGTAATGTGGCAACAAACCCCAGATTACCAGGTGCACGGGACACGATCTCTGCGCCCTGTTCATTGATTCTGTGTGCTATTTCACGGCTTCGAAACTTATTTCCTGTATATACACTCGGAGAAGATATGGACAATAATGCGTAGGCAATTCCAAGCTCCTGCATAGCCTCCTGCTGCCCTTCCTCATCCCACATCGGTGTAGGGAATCCATCCGGGCAATACAGTCCTTCTTCTTCAAGGAAATCATAATAAGCCTTAGGTAAATAATGTGCCTGAAAATCAACTTTATTCTGATATTTCATAATAACCTTGTACACTCCTTTTTCTTCTTTTGATAAATATATATTTTTATATGATGAATCAGTTTAAATATTTCTGATGCAAAAATCAAAGGTCAATCAGATGCTT
>CAVBMG010000002.1:0-35210 GCA_963596435.1 Agathobacter sp. | reverse complement strand
ATATAAGGAGTCCAAAATGTCCCAGACTAAGCATGCATTGGCTGCTGCTTTAAAAGACCTGATGCAGCAAAAGCCTTTTGATAAAATTACCATTCAGGATATCACGCAAAGATGCGGCATCCGCCGTCAGAATTTCTACTATCACTTTGCAGATGTCTATGCCCTTTTACAATATATGTTTGAAGAAGAAGCAATCTCCCTGCTCAAGAAACATGAAGGTGTTCAGCTTTGGCAGGAAGACCTGTTACAGCTCTTTCAATATATTGAAGCCAATAGAGAAGTCTGCCTGTGCGCACTCAATTCTATCGGCAGGGAACACCTGAAACGTTTCTTTGAAGCCGATATTCATGCCAGCATTAAAGGTACAGTAGAACAGATTGGCAAAGAAATCGGTGCTCTAAATGGGCATGTCAGTAAAGCCGACATTGATCTGATGACCCATTTCTATATTGTAGCACTGGCAGGCATAATTGAAAGCTGGCTTCTTGGTGAAATTGACCGTTCTCCCGAGGAATTGGTCTCTTTTGTAGACCGTATTCTACAGGATCACATAAAAGGTGCCACGTTACGACTCAGTGCTTCTCCCTCAAAGAATTAATCCTGGCAGTTACTTCTTCTGCTGCCCTTCTATGTGTCTTTTTGCTTGGATGCCAGTCTGCTGCATAACCAGCCTCAGCTGTGTGCGGTTCTATATACAGCGTATCAATACGTATATCGCCTGTCTGCTGCTGATAGAGTTCTACCGCCTTTTGCACATAAGGATACAGCCTGTCTGTCATAATTCCATAGATACAGAGTATATATGCCCCTGGATTGTGGCTGCGAACCTGCCGTAAGAACTGTGCATAGCTGGCTGCATATTCTTCCTGTCTCTCTACGATATCCCTGCAATAGCTGTCATCATTCGTTCCCAGATTGATTACTACAAAATCAGGCTGGAATCTGTCAAAATCCCATTTGCGCAATGTCAGAGCTTCTCCGTTCACCTTGCCTCTGGAATAGCCTGTCTCTTCATATTTATCTGGAACCAACTGTGTCAGCAGTTTCTCATCTGTCTCCGTATACCCGGAAATGATTCCATAACCACTATAGGACACCATGCTGTAATCTGCTCCCAGATTTCTGGCTGTCAGATATGCGAAAGATGCCGTTTCATCCTCTGTAGCCGTAGAAAAATGATGTTCCTCATTCTCATCATCCACGCCATAACCGCAGGTAATGGAATCTCCGATAAATTCAATCTTCAAATCCTTATCGGGAGTAGGGCTGACAGAATCTGTCTCTTCCATAATAAGTTCCTGTATTCCAACAATGGAATGTGGCGCTTCTGATAATTTCAGGATGCGAACAGTCATTTCTTCGGGCTGCCTGCTATCATGGACATGATATGTGCGATGTGGTGTGGTAAGTCTCTCATCTACAATCCGCTCGTCATTTACATAGATAGCAATTCTTGCATAATCAACGTCCTGCTCTGTCTTAATCTGTTCATACTGCTGCTCAGTAACCCTGGTCAGACCATCTCCAGCCAATACAACGTCCAGAGAAGTCCCCCTGTATTGAAATTCTACGCCACTGCCCGATAAAGCACACCATATGGTTCCCTTATCATCTGTCAATGTACGCCCTAAATATTTAAGTCTTGCTTCGCCTGCTTTCATTCTGCCCCTCCATACTATTCCCCGATCAGATGTACCGTTATCATTTCATGATGGACTGCCGGAAGGAATTTCTCTATCACATCTTTTGTTCTCAGCTTTAAACTGGAGGTATTAATACATGGGTGACAGCCAAGATACTCACCCTTTAACACATCCTCATCTACCAGTAGCTGTACTGCATTCTCTTTATCGTTCATAAGTCCCATAATGCTTACTGAACCCGGTGTAATATTCAGCAGTCTCTCCATATCTTCCGGTGATGCAAAAGACAGTCTTGCACTGTTGATCTGGCTGGACAGCTCCTTTGTCTTGAATGGTTTATCTCCAGGCATCATAAGCAGATAGAAGTTTGTCTTTTGCCGATTACACAGGAAAAGATTCTTGCATATTGTAACCTGTAAGATTGCGTCAATCTCATTACATGCTTCCATGGTATCTGCCTGTTCATGGTCTGTTCTTTCATATTCTATACCCAGTGAATCCAGCAGATTATATACTCTGATCTCTTTATCCAGTCTGCCCTGTGTATTCTCCGGTCTGCCCTTATATAATTCCATTAATTTGTCTCCTTATTCAGACCAAGCGTCTCGTTCATGCTTCCCATTCGATAGCCCAGAAGATCCAGTGTCACATAGGTAAATCCATATTCTTTGAACTTCTCTGCTATGAACTTACGGTTCTCTTCTTCCATCAGCTTAGGGAATTCAGATGGTTCAATCTCAATTCTTGCCATCATGCCGTGGATTCTGACTCTGACCTGATGAAATCCCATATCCAGTAAGAGCTGTTCTGCCTTATCTACCATACCAAGCTTCTCCTCAGTAATAGTTTCTCCATATACGAAACGGGAAGAAAGGCAGGCAAAGGACTGCTTCTCCCAGGTCGGCAGATCCAGATATCTAGAAACAGCACGGATATCTGCCTTGGTAAACTGGCACGCACGCAGCGGACTCTTAATCTCAAGCTCTGCTACAGCCTGTAATCCCGGACGATAATCTCCATTATCATCCAGATTGGAACCTTCTACGATATTCTCAATATGATTTTCCTCTGCAATGGCACGGATTTTCTCAAATAATTCCTTCTTGCACAGATAACAGCGATTCTTTGGATTCTGTGCAAATCCATCTATATTTAATTCTTCTGATTCACAGATGAAATGAGCAATGCCTTCCTTTTTACAGAAATCAATTGCTTCGTTTAATTCTCTCTTCGGAAAAGAACATGACTGTGCAGTTACTGCAATTGCTTTATCTCCCAGCGTATCATGGGCTACTTTTAATAAGAAAGTAGAATCTACTCCACTGGAAAAGGCAACTGCTACAGAATGCAATCCCCTGAGATATTCACGTAAATTCTCCAACTTCTCCATCTGTTCTCTTGTTATTTCACTCATATCCTTTAACACACCTTTCGTACTTGTTATCGTTACTATTCTCTGCTTTTTCATGCTTCTTGTCAATTCCATTCTTAATGTTATTTTTCACAGAACTTACACAAATAGCACAAATTTCCATCACATTTTCCCAATATACTAAGCTCATAAAATCAAACAACACATATGTGAACCAAACATAATAAGGAGACATCAATATGAAAAGAATGAATCAATTTGTTTACGCCCTGCTGATTGGCTGTGTACTGCTGACAGGCTGTGGCAGTAACACCAATACAACAGAAACAAAGGAAGAAGTGATTTCAGATTCACAGGCAAATGCTTCTACTGAAGCGACTCAGAGCGAATCCACCTCTGAGGAAGAAAATGATTCCGTTACAGGACGGATTGAGAGCATAGATGAAACATCCATTACACTTGCTGTTATGAGCATGCCAGGCGGCGAAGCCCCTGATGGCAATGGCGGCGGTGACAAGCCAAGCGGTGAAGCCCCTGATGGTAATGGCAGCAGCGACAAGCCAAGCGGTGAGGCTCCTGACGGCAACGGCGGTGGCGACAAGCCAAGCGGTGAAGCTCCAAATGGCAATGGTGGTGGTGATAAACCAGCTGGTGAAGCCCCTGATGGTAACGGTGGCGGCGACAAGCCAAGCGGTGAAGCTCCTGACGGCAACGGTGGTGGCGACAAGCCAAGTGGTGAAGCTCCAAGCGGTGATGGTAATGGTGCTCCACAAGCGCCTGATAATAACGCCGAGTCTGTAACAATCACTTTGACAGACAATACACTCTTCTATGATGAATCAGGCTCTGCGATCACTATAGATTCCTTAACTGAAGGTACTACAGTAACTGTTGCAACAGATGCAGATGGTAATGCAATCTCTGTAACAATCACTACTCTTTCAGCTATGGGCGGAGGTATGGGAGGCGGTCAATCCGCCCCTTCCTCTTATGAAGCAGTGAACACATACAGCGAAGATACCTCTATCTCCAATGAAAGTATCTCCTCTACAGGTACAGACGAGAACGCCATCCTGGTAACAAATCAGGCTAATGTATCCCTCGACAATGTAACAATTGACAGAACTTCATCAGACAGCACAGGCGGGGATTCCTCCAGTTTCTACGGAGTAGGTGCCGCCGTTCTTGCTACTGACGGAACTGTTAATATTTCCAACAGTACGATTACAACCAATGCTTCCGGTGGTGCAGGTGTATTCGCTTATGGAGATGGTGTAGTCAATGTATCCGATACAACAATCAACACAACACAGGATACTTCCGGCGGTATTCACGTAGCAGGCGGTGGTACTCTGCACGCTACGAATCTGACTGTAGAGACAAATGGCGGCTCTGCTGCTGCGATCCGTTCTGACAGAGGTGGCGGAACAATGACAGTAAATGGCGGCAGCTATACTTCTAACGGTTCAGGCTCACCTGCCGTATACTGTACTGCAGATATTGACATTCAGAATGCTACACTGACAGCTACCGGTTCAGAAGCAGTATGTATTGAAGGATTGAATTCCCTGAAACTTACAGATTGTGATCTGACTGGTGATATGCCTGAAAATGAACAGAATGACTGTACCTGGACTGTTATCCTCTATCAGAGCATGTCCGGCGACTCCGAAGTAGGTAACAGTACTTTCAGTATGACAGGCGGCTCCCTCACTTCCAAAAATGGTGGTCTGTTCTATACGACCAATACAGAAAGTACTTTCTACCTGTCTGATGTAGATATTACCTATTCTGACAGCAATGATTTCTTCCTGAAATGCACAGGCAATTCCAATGCAAGAGGCTGGGGACAAAGTGGTGCCAATGGTGCTGACTGTATATTCACAGCTGATAATCAGGATATGACAGGTGATGTAATCTGGGACAGCATCAGTGACCTTGACTTCGACATGGTAAATGGAAGTACACTGATCGGTGCTTTCGTTCAGGATGAAAGCAATGCAGGTAACGGTGGCAATGGCTACGCTAACCTCACTATTGACAAGACATCTACATGGATCGTAACTGGTGACAGCACCCTTACTACTCTGACCAACCATGGTCTGATTGAAGATGCTGACGGCAAAACAGTTACTATTAAAGATACAAACGGTAATGTACTCGTAGAAGGAACAAGTAATTATACAATTACAGTAGAGTCTTATACAGAATAAATCACTAACCTGAGAACCACTGGTCAGAAGCCAGTGGTTCTATTATTGCGTATAAGTAATAGAAGCCTCCAAGTTATTCAACTTGAAGGCTTTCTTTCACATGACTTTATGCAAGTACAGGCTCTTTCCCTGCAATGATTGCTTTCACTTCTTCTGTTTTTTTATCTGTAGCCATAGCGATCTGCTCTACACTAAAACCATTATTATGCATATTAAGAATAATTTCTGCTTCTTTTCTTGCTTCTCCAATCGCAATACCATCTTCTTTTATTCCCTGACTCAAGTTACACATAACGCTCACATCCTTCCTGAAGTTCTCCTCTATAGGAATATCGTATTCATTTCCAATTATATTTAGTTTTTCATCTATTGTAAGTTCCTTGGATAACAATGCTCCCAACAGTCGGTGCAACTCATATGTCTCATCATGTTCTGGAAGTTTCTTTGCCAAACCCAACATTATAATATTTAACAAATCAAGATTTCCTTTCCATTCATAAGAACCAATCAAATCATCTTTAGTGAGATGAACATGGCTCATGCTATTCTCATCCAAGTTCATACACACCCAGATTGAATATACACGCTTAATGTCATCGTAGCTGGCATTCTCAAAATCACGTTCTTTTTGTGATGAAATCAGTCTACTCACATAAAAGATTGCCCGATTCAAGATTTCATATCCTTTCGGCTCATCTTTCTGTGCTTCCACATTTATGATAATCTGTGACAATCCGCCTTTTCTGCCATTTATGGATGGCATACGTACATAAAAAACGATATCAAATCTTACCAGACCTTCATTGACCTCTGCATTTTCTGTATTAAAGCTAACCAGCCTCTCACCATTTTTTTCATTGACTTTATTTGTGAGCCCTGGCTCTACCGGTACGGTACTAATGTAGGGTGTTCCTTCAATGCATTCAAGCACATCATTGGGATTCATACCCTTAAACTCATCAACAGTTTTTACCAGTATATGTGCCAATATACTTTTTTGTCCCAACAAACGCTTTGCGCTGGTATCATATTGCGCATCCTTATCTGTTGCTTTTACTGCATTTTTCAATTCTGTATTCACTGGTCTTCCTCCTTTTTGCAACAAACATTTCATGAATATAGTCATTCCAAAAAGGCATTTGACCACATTTATATTATAACCGACTCATTTCCTCTATACAATCAATTTTTTGTATCTTTTCTATTACAATATAAAAATGGCAACAAAGCAATATTAAAAAACATGTAAATAAAAAAGAGCTATTTCCAGCCCTTTCTTTAATCTAACAGTTTATTTGTATGGTTCCTTTATATCTGTTAATCCAAATAAGTAATCTATACTGCATCCATAGAATTGTGCCAACTTAATTATCATCTCAGTTGGTATGTCTCTTCTGCCTATTTCACAAATCGTTTTATCTTTTCTATGAAATTTAGAAAGTTATTTTCTAATATAAAACGAAAAAACGTATAAATTTATTATTATAAAAATGGAGCTGAACATCAATTCATGAACAGCTCCAAACATACTTTATAAACTATATACTTCCGTATATTTTTTCTTGAAATAATCAATAATCGGCTGTGCGCTGACTTCCTTACCACATACCTTCTCTATGACTTCTTTCGGTAAACGGGTGCTTCCATACTGGTGAATCTTCTCATTGAGCCATTTTGTAATCTCACTGATTCTACCCTCACGCAGGATGGTGTCTACATCGCCGAGCTCTTTGGTGATCTCTTCCAGATACATACCATCATAAATGTTGCCGAGAAGGTAAGATGGGAAATATCCAAAAGATCCATCTGACCAGTGCATATCCTGTAAAATGCCCTCTGCATCATTGGCAGGTGTAATCTGCAGGTATTCCTGCATTTTCTCGTTCCAAAGCTTCGGTAGTTCCTCTACAGACACACCATCACGGAAGATTGCCTTCTCCAGCTCATAACGGATAATGATATGGAAACAGTAAGTAAGCTCATCTGCTTCTGTACGAATCAGACTGTTTCTGACGTGATTGATCTCATGATAGAATTCATCCAGGCTGATTTCCTTGAACTTGGGAAGCAATGCGCCAAGCTTCTCATAAATCGGTACCCAGAAATTCTTATTTCTGCCCAGTACATTCTCATAAAATCTGGATTGGCTCTCATGAATACCGCAATAACGGCAGCTTCCAGCTACTGTACCATCAAAAGCAGGATTCACATTCTGCTCAAAAATTGCATGTCCTCCTTCATGAATCGCTGAATACATGGAACTGAGCGCATCATTCTCATAATAATGGTTCGTTACACGTACATCCCTGGATGAGAAATTAAGTGTAAATGGATGCTCTGTCTCTCCTACAGTACCAGCTTCCCAGTTGAAGCCTATATAATCCAGAAGAAGCTTCTGTACCTTCTTCTGCTCTTCTACTTTATATTTACCTGCAAATCTGGAATCATCCGGCTGTTTTGCCGCCAGAACCTTCTGTACAAAAGGCACCAGCTCCCGCTTCAAGTCATCAAAAAGCTTATCAATTGTAGCGGAGTCCATACCTTCCTCGAACTGATTCAGAAGTACATCATATACTTCTTCTCCGGGATTCGTATATCCTGCCATCTTCTTTGTCATTTCAATGATCTTCTGTAAATGCGGTGCAAAAATGGAGAAATCAGAGGCTCTCTTTGCTTCCTTCCAGGCATTACCTGACTCAGATTTCTCCTGAACGAATTCCTCATAGAAATCTGCCGGGATTCTCTGGTTCTCATCATAATCACGTTTCATTCTCTTCACAATAAACTGCCACATATCATCCAGCTTGTCGAACTCTTCCGGTCTGGATAACTCTTCCAGCATATCACCAAGTTCTTCTGCTGTAGAAAGCTTGAACATTTCTGTTGAGAAATATGTCATAGCCTGTGCGTGCCCCTCAAATCCAAGCTTGGGCATCACTGTCTCCATATCCCAGTTCAGTAAAGTAACTACATGTACATACTGATTCATTCTTGTGATATATTCTTTTAAATTCTGTAATGTGTCGCTCATCTTAAACCTCTTTTCTATACTTCTAATTTATATACTGCACTGGCTGATGCCTCATGCAGTTCACAACCTTTCCTTGGCTGCAGATCATAGTATACCTCTTCTTCATATGGATAAACAACCAGTGTCAGATTCTCAGGATATCCATAGCGCTTCAATGCCACAGTCCAGTCCTCTCCATTTGAGAACCAGTCTGTCAGCAATTTGCCATCCTGATAGAGCTGCGCCCTGTTGCCGCCATAATTCATGGTCAGATATACATCCTGCAAATAATCTTCTGAAGCATCATCTGCATATTCATCCCGTACTTTATCATAAGTAAGCTGTAATTCATAGACTTTGCAGACATTATGTGCCTTTTCCTGCTCCAGTATACTCTGTATTGCATATGCAGGAGGTTGTGTCTGTGATGTCTCCCTGGTTGCAACTGACACCTGTGTCATAATCTCTGGTGGCAGGACATACATATCCGCAGGCTCTCCTGTCTCTTCGTAAATTCTCACACGCTCCTCTGCCTCACCGGCTATCAGATACAATACACCATCCTGTTCGTACAAAGGATGTTTCGTAATATACAGTCTATTGCCAAATACATAAGCATGCTCTGCATCTTCCCTGCTCAGAACTACAATATTGTCATAAGGCTTGCCCTCATAGTCAAAATACGGCTTTTGACCATTATCATCATTATAGAAGAAATACCTGCTGCCGATTCTGGTAAGAAGTGATGCATTGGTGCTTATCAGTCTGCTCTCTCCCATCTGCAAGCCAAAAGGAATTACAGCACACTGGTCCGTCTCGCAGCACAGATCATGCAATACAAGCGGCTCCTGACCAATTCCTGTAATCTCTACATTCAGCCCCTGGATTGGCTGCATATGGCGCAGTCTCTGATGATTGTTGATAAAGAGAAATCCACCTTTAGTCTCTTCACAGTAACGGACGCTTACTCTCGGCGTTGTCATATCTTCTGCATCCTGTGGCTGTTCCTCCGGGAAAAAGGCTACTGCCGATGCCAGTTCTTCTTCAAAGGCATGAATCATCAAGTGCAGCATTTTCAGCTTGTGATAGCTGTCATGAATCTGTCCCGATTCACGAATGCATGTCTGAAAATCATAACTCTTTACCGGAAGATCATTGAAATAGCCCGTCTCTCTGGCTTCCTGTAATGTGGTGTCTTTTCCATCAGGATTCACACCGCCATGATACATGTAATAGCCCAGCAGATTGGCTCCTGCTCCCAGCATACACCATGCCTGTGCCTGGATATCCTCAGGATATGGATAGGTTCTTCTAAGTGCTGTCACCTGAAGTCCTCCCCCCAGCTCTGCTGTAAGATAGGGATTGTCTTCCTTGGAGAATGTACAGTCCGCACCCTGATCAATTGCAAGATCCGCTCCAATATTCTCATCCTGTCTGAATGGCATCATCAGAAAGTTCTCACACGCCGGCATCTCATGGGTATGCCCTGCCCAGGGTGCATCGACATATCCACCCAGTACAGGCAGAGTCTCTCCCTCCGGAACAATCGCACCACCCCAGCCGGTCGCTGTATAATATGGCACTTCATATCCAAGCTTCAAGGCAAGCTTCTTGAGACTCTTCATATGCTCTACACCACGACTTTTATCAGAAGGTCCTCCTGCATGGCAATATTCATTCTCCAGCTGAATGCCAATAATAGGCCCTCCATCCTTACACATTTCACCTTTGATCTCCTGTGCAAGTCTTGTCCAGAACTGCTCTACATACTGCATATATAAGGAATCATTTGTTCTTGTCTCATGTTCCCTGGATGCTCCTTCTATATAGCCCAAACCATTATGTCCAAGCTCTGCTACCAGCCAATCCGGGAAACCGCCGTTTCTTGCCTCACCATGTGCCCAGGGTCCAATACGAAGCCATACCGGCATATCCAGCTTCTTACAAAGCTCCAGAAATGCCCTGATGTCCTTGCTTCCACCAAAATCCCATTCTCCTTTGTGTTCTTCATGGTGATTCCAGAATACATAGGTAGCCAGAATGTCTACACCGCCTGCCTTCATTTTCAGAATCGCTTCTTCCCACTCCGCAGGCATCCATCTGGAGAAATGAAACTCTCCCATAACAGGCAGAATTGCCCTGCCATTCTTCGTTAAATAACGGTTATTGACTCCGTACGTGTTTCCCTCTTTATCTTTGCCACCCATATTTGTATTTATTTTCAGTGGTCGTGTCTGTTCTATATGAATCCGCATGCCTGTATCCTTCTTTCTTTTATCCAATACTTATTCATTATAACAGATATTTAACTGATTACCACTGTATAAATTACATATGGCATTAATAATTTGGAGAATAGATCGTCACATACTTATCCTGTCCTGCATTATTCAATGTTACCGCGGCTTCTCCTGTCATGGGATCTTCGATTCCTACGCGAATCCCTGCCACATCATCAGACAGGTGTCCGCTCCACTGTACACTCAGATTCATATCGGGCATAATATCCGAAAGTTTCATATCCAACAGCTGTTTCTCTATGAAATTGCCCTCTTCATCATAGAAGTACAGGTACACAGACCAGTCCTCATACATGGGGCGATTCCCTGATTGTTCCAGGTAACAGCTATATTCCATACGCCTGATAATCTGTTTCTTTTCACAACTGCCTTACTGATACCAAGCTTATATCCGAGCAATTCCCGGATAACTGCTGCTTCCTGCTGGTACTGTGGCGCTTCTAATGCATGGGGAACCTTAGGTCCTATGAAGCTCATATGAGACTGACGGATCAGGCTTTTGGTCGTATCCATATCTGTTACCAGCAGTTCTTCCCAGCATCTCGCACTGGTAAATTCTCCACCTACTGCTGCCTTTTTATAGAAATCAGAGATGGCATATAAGGTATGTGCCTTGGCAGGCTCTGTATACACGCCACCCTGCTCTAACCATTCCAGCCATTCACGGGTGTCTTCCGCCTCTCCTGTCATATCATTATAGACACCAAGACCATACTCCTTTACTCCAAGGAACGGTCTTCGCATCATAAGCTGTACATCTGGAAAAGCCTCTACATACTGGTCTACATACTGCATACAGACAGATTCCTCCGGAATGGGAACAATGCCTTCACCGGATTTCACATGCCACTCGCCCCAGTGCCCCAGACTGAAATGATAGGTAAAAAACAGCTTCTCAAATTCTTTCTGTTCTGCCAGTACGGTGAAGAACTCTTCCTCCAGCCATTTTATATTTCCTGTCACTAATATTTCCATAATTATTTTACTCTCTCTTTACTCTCTTTACAATTTTCCGCTCTGTCATATAAGATTTCTCACTTTATCCGCCCAGCGAATCGTTTATCCCGAAAACATTTATGACATTTTACCATCAAAATCTGTATGTTTCAACATAAACCAACAAATACTTATCAAGCACTTTTATATCGTCAGAATATATGTTAAACTTTATATAAACAATCTGAAAGAAAAGAGGTCAACACTTATGAGATTATTAATTATCCGTCATGGTGATCCGGACTATGAGCAGGACTCACTGACTCCCAAGGGCTGGTGTGAAGCAGAGCTTCTGTCCGAAAGGATCTCCAAAATGAAAATCAGGGACTTCTATGTTTCCCCATTAGGCCGTGCAAAGGCAACCGCTTCCTGCACACTGCGTAAAATGAACCGTACCGCAACAGAATGTGACTGGCTTCGTGAATTTGCCCCCACGATTCAAAGACCTGATGTATCCGATAGACGCATGATTTCCTGGGACTGGCTGCCGCAGGACTGGACAAAGGAAGAAGAGTTCTATCGTCGTGATCTGTGGATGCAGCATCCTGTCATGAAGGAGGGCAAGGTAGATATAGAATATAAATGGGTCACTGATAAGTTTGACAGGCTGCTTGCCCAATATGGCTATGTCCGTGAAAATGACATTTATCGTGTTGAGAAGGCTAACCGGGATACCATCGTATTCTTCTGCCATTTTGGACTGGAATGTGTATTATTAAGTCATCTGATGAATGTCTCTCCTATGCTGCTATGGCATCATACAGCCGCTGCCCCGACTTCTGTTACTACGGTTTATACAGAAGAACGCCGGAAAGGAACTGCAATCTTCCGTATCAGCAGCTTCGGCGATATATCACACCTGTATGCCAACAACGAAGAGCCGTCCTTCTCGGCGCGCTTCTGTGAGACCTATGATTCTGTCGATGAACGTCACGACTGACGCACACCCAGATATCGAAGCAGGACTCCACGTAATTCACTGATATCTATAGGCTTTGACAAGAAATTGTCAAAGCCTTCTTCTATCATTTGTTCTTTCACTCCTCTTACTGCATTGGCTGTAAGCAGTACGATAGGGGTTGCTGCAATCTCTCCGCCTTTTGAACGTATCTCATGCAGTGCCTCCACTCCATCCATCTCCGGCATCATATGATCCATGAAAATGATATCATAGCTTTGTCCTTCTTCCAGCAAAGTGATACATTCCTTTGCAGAGTGAACCGCTTCTGCCTGCATTCCAAGGCATTCCAGAATGCCTTTCGCCACATCACAGTTCAATTCGTTATCATCTACAACCAGTATTCTTCCGGGCTGTATCTGTATATTCTCATCCACAGGAATACTATCCTTGTCACCCGTTTTCTCCCGGTGTCCGATTCCCTGCCAGATATCTGCAATAAACTTCGTACCCCTCCCATACTCACTCTCAAAAGTAATATGTCCACCCATCATTTCTACAAAGCTCTTAACAATGGATAAACCTAACCCACTTCCTTCTACCTGATAATTCTTCTTATGATCAAACTGCTCAAATTTACCAAAGACCAGATGGAAATTCTTTTGCTCAATCCCAATTCCTGTATCTTCAACTTCGATATGAAGCATCACCTGTTCTTCTGTTTTATCACGCATATGAATCCGCAGTGATACGCTGCCCTCTTTTGTATATTTGATGCCATTGTTGAGCAGATTGGTAAGTATCTCCTGAAATTTTACCCTGTCACCATATAGCCACTTAGGTATATCTTTGTCTATATCGGTAATCAGTTCGAGTCCTGCCCTGCCGGACTGTGCTCCCATCATAGAGCAGATTTCCTGTGTCATATTCTCAAAAGAATAATTCACATCCACAAGCTCCATCTTACCACTTTCTATCTTGGATATATCCAAAATCTCATTGATCAGATCCAGCAGTGTATTAGACGCTTCTTTGATATTTTTAAGATAACTGCCTATCACTTTCACATCTTTGGTACGCAGTGCCATATTGGCGAAGCCTACTATGGCATTCATCGGCGTTCTTATTTCATGTGACACATGTGTCAGGAAATTAGTCTTGGCTATGCTCGCCTGTTCAGATTTTTCCCTGAGCTTGATCATTTCACTGGTATATTGATCAATAAATGTCATATCAAATATCCATGCGATATATGCACGGACATTTTTATCTTCCTTGCCATGAGTGTTTCCTGTTACCTGGGAAATACGGATTTCATAATGCCTGCCGTTCTGATCCAGTACATTCTCCTGTCTGCTGAACAGCTTTTCTATGATTTCTCCTTTTTTCTCACCTTTAAGCTGTGGCAGCAGTGCCGTTGCAACAGGGTTCATATACAATATCCTGTCCTGTTTATCATCCACAATGATCAGTCCGTCCTTGGTTTCCTCCAGAACGCTCTCCTGCGCAAGCTGTACTGCATCCAGCAGTCCATATCTCTTGACTGCTATCAGAAAGCAGATAGACATTACAGTAGCTGCCAACGTCATGGGATCAAAATCAGGTAAAAAGCCACTCATAAAGAACAGCAGCAATGCAAAAGGCATTAAAGCTGCCATGAAGATCAATGTACCCCGAAGCTTGGATTCTTTACTGCCTTTTAATACGCCACCCTTTAGGGCAATCAGACAGTAACCCACAATTCCTATTACCATTTCTGCTGCCCATGCATAGAACAGAATGCCTTTTCCCAATACCAGTACACCTCTGCCACTTGGCAGCAGCTTATAAGTTATGGAATTATAAAATAAGGAATGGTGTTCACAGGACATCACCGTTGCCAGCAGAATTGTATTGTAAAATTCCAATGCCCAGGCTATCTTATTATTCATTTTCACTTGCGTAAAGCCGGTAACGAAGAGCAATCCAAACAGCATAATGTGCGTTTTACCCACATATGCCATTTTGACCGCAGCCAATGCCGCCTCCTGCGTTGATGCAAAAAACTCCAATGCATCTGCAACTGCAATAATAAAAGTACATATATTCGTCATCAGCAGATACTTCTGTCCATAGGACGGTCTCTGTGCTGCAACAATCATGCAACAGGCAAAACATATATACATGCCACCCATATTTATAAGCGTATATATCCAATCCATAATTCCCCTCTTTTCTACGTAACACACAAACTACCCTATGTTTCTTTCGAAAAGGGCTTCATATCACTATTTCTTTGGAAATGCCATAAATTCTTGCTGCTGCATACAATGCAATCTCTGTTACAGCATATTTTCCTATCCATTTGTCATCCTCTGCAATTCTCTCATGTCTGCCTCTTCTGACCACAATATCATTGATATGTCTAAAATAGCTTATGATTTCATCATATTCACTGATACGTTCCAGAAAGCAGTGTCCATAAGCCTGCATCTCCAGATTCGCCGTAGAGACTGCCTGTAAGCATAACTTACACTCTCCTGTCACATCTGATGCTTCCATCAGTACATCAGGTCTGTTCTTGAGGCATTGTGCAAAATACTCTTTTGCACCTGCTGCATCCTGCTTTCTAAAATACACTGCCATCTGCTCTTTAATCTCTCTAGTCTCAGTCTTATCTCCAATAATGGCAACTCTGCACTCCAATGCCCGAAGTCCTCTGGTTCTGACCCATACCAGAAGCAGAAACTCAGAAATAAATCCAAATACCCGTCTGTGATAATCATCCTCGAAGGTGAGGTCAATACGCTTCTGAAGTTCAAAGAGTATCGTAAAAAGCCATTCACAATATTCATCATATAATGGCTTGGATGTGACCATGATATTTCCAAAGTATGTTTTATTGCCATGTACCAGCCTGATGAAATTATCATAATAATCCGGATACAGCTCTTTGATGATTTCTCCTGCCTCGTCCAGTGTCTCTATCTTATGATGTGCGCCAAATCCATAATGATAAGAATTAGGCAGCTCTAATTCTTTGGTCGTAATGATATCATACTGCTGTAGAAGTCTTTCATATTGCTCTTCTGTGAATACTTTGTCAGCTTCATTAGTCAGGAATCTGCGATAATGGCAGATTCCCACATAATCAACTTCTGTATAATTCTTCCACACCCAGTACACACCAGACAACTCTGCATAATAACAATTCTGTTTCGATATGTTATCTCCCGTATCATCTCCCATATAACCATATTCCTGTTTTGCATTGGCATGACCCACATGCATGGGAATATAGAGCTGTTCCGGCGGCACATCAAATTTTTTATGAGTCATAGCAAATATTCTGACTGACATAAGTTGTCCTCTCTTCCAATCTTCCAGCTGACTTACAATTCAAAGTGATGAATGGATTCATTCAGCTTCTCGATTTCTTCTATTGCATGAAGCAGATCCAATACAGCTGCAAAAATAAAGAATTAATTTTACACTGAACTTTGTCTGTTTCACTAAAATAACCCTCTGTGTCATAAAATCATGAATATATTTCAGAATGTTTATATACATTTTATAATATTAACTATTATTTAGCAACTTCATTCTGATAATATATGTTTTTTTATGAATTGGCGCTTATCTGGTTCAATGCTTTTCTGAACTGGAATGTAAACAGAATCGCTGTAAAAGTAACTGCAACTATATTATAGAAGAAATGGCTTTTCCAAGAGAATTAAATGCCATCAGGAATGTTCTGTTACCAAAGTACATGACTATGGTCAGTATAATGGACGCTCTGGGTGCTCCACCATTCCCGATCTGCGCTGCGACTGTTGGAATCGCAAGACGCAGCAATAACTTACCAATTGTCTCTTTTGACAGAAAATCTTTGTCTTCGTTCATATTTATAACCATGCCTTTCTTTCTTGTGTCGGATATTGTAGAATATAAGAAAACATAAGTCAAGAAACTCAAAGAAAGGATTCCTCTCATGCTGGAAAATCAAAAGACAAATCAGCGCATTGCAGCAACGAAGCGGTCGCTTCAGGATGCACTGATTGAAATGTTGAAGACTCAGAATATCAATTCCATATCCATCCGCGAACTATGTCAGACTGCCAAAGTCAACCGCACTACTTTCTACAATCATTACGGCAGTCAGTTCGATGTGTTGAATGAAATAGGCGAGGCACACCTTCAGAATGGCTATCGTGTCGTTGTAAAGGAAATCGAATCCGGCGGCGATTTCACAGCCTGCCTCATTCAGGCATTATGGTATATCAAGAACCACAAGGAATATGTAAAGCTGCTGATCAATCAGAACAATTATGACCTGGTAAGCCATATACGCCTGTCTTTTCCAGAATTCAATCAGGCAGTTTACCGACTGCTGCCCGAAGATCTGAATGTAGAAGAGAAAAAAGCGGTCTCCATCTTCGTACAGTATGGTGCTGTAAGGCTTCTGGAGGAATGGATCTACCACGACTGCCCCAGATCCCCCGAAGATGAAGTACAGCTGCTTGCCTCCGTTGTCAGCAAAATGGCGATTCATATATAGTAAGTCTTGCATTCTCCAACTCCAAGTGATATACTGCAATTCGTGCATTTATCAAAATCGGATGTACCACATTCGGACTGGTTCGTGAACTTCCCAGTATAAAAAACCAAGTATCTCTATTACACATCAAATCAATTTAAAGGAGATTGGAGAATGAATGCGAAAAAAGTCATTATTGACTGTGATCCGGGCATTGATGATACCCTGGCGCTCATGCTGGCGTTATCATCCCCTGAACTGGATGTTCTTGGAATCACAGTTGTCTCTGGAAATGTCCCTGTAGAAAAAGGCGCCGAAAATGCGCTGAAGGTTCTGGACTGGATGAACCGTAAGGACATTCCCGTGTATCTTGGTGAGCCCTTGCCACTTGTCCGCAACTATGTGGATGCCATGGATACCCATGGTGATGATGGACTGGGTGAATCCAACTATCCCACTATTACAGATATCAGACCACATACAGATGCAGTCGGTTTCCTGCGTGATACCCTGCTGCACACATCACATGTATCTGTTATTGCCCTTGGTCCTCTGACCAATCTGGCGCGCCTCTATCAGACATCACCAGAGGCTTTTGCACAGATTGAGGAAATGGTCAGCATGGGCGGCAATTACAAGAGTCATGGCAACTGTTCGCCTGTTGCTGAATATAATTACTGGTGTGACCCTGATGCAGCCCATATTGTATATGAAGCTTTCTCTTCCATGGAAGGCAAACTGCTGCATATGATAGGTCTGGATGTTACCCGTCAGATTGTTCTGACCCCGGATATTCTGCAATATATGCGTTATGCCAATCCAGTCATGGGTGAACGCATTACCCATATCACGAAATTCTATCTGGATTTTCACTGGAAACAGGAAGGAATCATTGGCTGTGTCATCAATGATCCTTTGGCTGTCGCTTATTTTATTGACCAAAATCTGTGTCAGGGATTTGCTTCCTACACAACTGTAGAAACACAGGGTATTTCCATCGGACAAACGTTAGTAGATACTTACCACTTCTGGAATAAACCTGATAACAGCTATATTCTGACACAGACAGATGCTTATGGTTTCATGAAGTTCTTCCTTCAAAGAGTTATAAATGCACCCGTAACTGAAATTGAAAGAATTCTCAAAACAAATTGAAAGGTATGAAACATCATGAAAAACAATAAAATAAAACTTACTACTACTGCTGTCTGCTTCCTGGCTCTGGCTGCCGCACTGAATCTGGTGGGAGGCTTTATCGCCCTTTCCCTGCGACTGCCTATTTATCTGGACAGTATCGGAACGATGCTTGCGGCTGCCCTGCTAGGTTCCATCTGCGGCATGCTTCCCGGACTGGTCAGTGGGCTTGTCAGTGGCTTTACCAGTGATATCTATGCACTTTATTATATCCCCGTACAGCTTATTACCGGCATTCTTACAGGTATCGTATTTCGTAAGATGCAGCCTCGCAAGTTGCAGCTGATTCCTGCTGCCGCACTGATCTCCATACCTGGAACAGTTGTCAGCTCCACCATTACTGCTGTTGTCTTTGGAGGCATTACTTCCTCCGGTTCTACGATTCTGGTACAGCTTCTCTCCCACACAGGGCTTAGTATGACTACCAGTGTATGTATTGTACAGGCTCTTACTGATTATGCAGACCGTGTTCTGTCTCTTATGCTGACCGTTGCTGTCATGGCTGCTATCCCCTCTTCTGTCAAGAATTCAATCTGGAAAGGACAGACAACCAATGGAACGGTATAATCGTATTACAAATAAAAATCAGCGCGAAATTGTCCTGCTGCAGGGTTTTCCCTGCTTCTGGGGCAAATGCCGCTTCTGTGACTATACACTGGACAACTCACGAAATGAAGCTGAAATGACAGCTCTTAACGCAGAAATCCTGTCTCATGTAACAGGAGAATTTGGTATTCTTGAAGTCATCAACTCCGGCAGCTGTTTTGAAATTCCAAAAGAGACATTAACGCTGATTCGTGATATCATACATGCAAAGGGTATCAGACGTCTGTTCTTTGAAGCACACTGGTGCTACCGCAGCCGTTTGCAGGAAATGCGTGATTTTATGGGGATTCCCATTACTTATAAGATTGGCGTAGAGACTTTTGACAATGATTTTCGTGAGAATTATCTGAACAAGCATGCCGACTTCACCTCTCCTGAGGAAGTCAGCCGCTATTTTGACTCGCCCTGTCTGCTGGTCGGTATGCAAGGACAGACAAAAGAAATGATTGATTACGATATCGCTATGTTAAAAAAATACTTTAAACTGGGCACTGTTAATATTTTCACAAATAACAGTACCGATGTGAAACGGGATGAGCAGTTAGTCACATGGTTCATGGACAAATATGCTGCTCTGCTGGATGATCCGACCGTTGAAGTATTATATGAAAAAACAGATTTTGGAGTAGGGGATTAAACCTCTACTCCAATTTTTATCAGCCTTTTACAGCGCCTATCATAACGCCTTTTTCAAAATATTTCTGTATAAACGGATATACACACAAGATAGGAACGGTAGATACGATAATCACGGCATATTTGACCTGATCTGCTGAAGACTGACCATATCCACCCTGTACACCTCCATTACCGCTTGCAAATGCCTGATTCAACAGCAATATCTCACGAAGTACGATCTGAAGTGGTGCATTTTCCGACTTACTGTTAAATATCAGTGCATTGAAATAATCATTCCAGTGATATACCGCATAATACAGGATCAATACGGAGTTTACTGCTTTGGATAATGGCAATACGACCTTTATAAAATAGGTAAAGTGTGAACAGCCATCCAATACTGCCGCCTCATACAGATCCTCCGGTATGGAATTCTGGATAAAAGTCCTGGCAATGATGAGATTATATGTATTCACAGCAATAAAAATAATCAGAATCGTTTTGGTCGATATCAAATGCAAGGAGCTTACTGTCATGTATAAGGGCACCAGACCACCTGAGAAAAACATTGTAAATACAAAATATAACATTACGGCATTTCTGGCTTTAAAGTTACATCTGGACAATGCATATGCTGCCGGCATAGTCACTACCATATTCAAGGCTGTTCCTGCCACCACATATAATATCGTATTGGCATAGCCTTTCCAGATACGTGAATCCTCCAGAATCTGCTGATAGCCATAGAATCTGATATCCTTTGGTAAAAAAGTGACCTGTCCCAGATTAACCAGATTGGAATTACTGATGGATGCTATCACAATGAACCACAACGGATATGCGACAATAACAAATATCAATATACTTAAAATAATAACAGACGCTCCAAATATTTTATCCGGAATATTACCGGTTCTTTCCTTATCCATATATCTGTCCTCCCTACATCAGTCCTGTTCCTGTCGCTCTCTTGGACAGATAGTTCGTGAGTAATAAAAAGATGAAATTAACAACTGTATTGAACAAACCTACTGCCGCACCAAAAGAGAACTGAGAGGACTTAATGCCAACCGTGTACACATAGGTAGAAATAACCTGAGATGCACCAAGATTCAGACTGTTCTGCATTAAAAATATCTTGTCAAAGGAAACATTCAGTATATTACCCATATTCATAATGAGAATAATCATGATCGTAGGCAGGATTGCAGGGAAATCAATATTCCACATAGTCTGCCATCTGTTCGCACCATCTATTTTGCAGGCATCATATAACTGCGTATCTACAGAAGAAAGTGCTGCGATAAAAATGATACTGTTCCATCCAAAAGTCTGCCATACGCCAGTGAGAACATACAATGGAACAAATGCCGATTCTTTGCCTAATATATTGGTATCCCTGGAAACCAGATGGATTGCCTTTAAGAAATTACCAACCACGCCGCTTTCATTTGCAAACATAATATTGATCATGGATACCATAACCACAACAGAAATAAAATATGGTATGTATACTGTTGTCTGTACTGTCTTTTTCCATTTTTTATTTCTGATCTGGTTAATGATCATCGCCAGAATAATCGGTGCTGGAAAACCAACAACAATACTTGTAAAGGCAATTACAAATGTATTTCTCAAAGTTGTCATAAACATAGGGCTTTCAAAATACTGTCTGAAATACTTTAAGCCAACCCATTTGCCTCCGGTAATTCCTGCCGAAAAATCATACTCGCGGAAAGCAAGCTGGACACCATACATTGGTACATAACAGAAGATAAATATATATACCATTGCCGGCAGCAGCATGATCCACAGCTGCCAATTATGTTCCCAATATCTTTTTGCTCCTGAAAGAAATCGTTTCATTCTCATAACCCTTTCCAATTGTGGAGAAGCCTGTGCCTCTCCGCATGTTGTATAACTATATCCCCGTATTTATTCTACGCTCTTTAAATATTCATCAAATGCTGCCTGACGGATATCCAGAACCTGCTGTAAGCCTGCATCATATACACTCTGTACATAAGAATCCCAGGTTGCATCAATATCCTGCTCTCCTGTCATCCATAATGACCACTGATTATCAATAATATTGTTGATATTTGCCTGTGTCAGTGCCATTGTGTTCTGGTCTTCTTCTGTATACTTCATGAACATCTGCGGATAAGTATCTGATTTACCAGCCTTGGCAATGACAGCATCATAGATCTTTCTCTCTTCAAGTGCAAAGGTCATATCCTGTGCCATTTCAATTTCTGTGCTTCTTCTGATGTACATAGGCGCATTGTCTGCCATTGTGCTGGTCCATTTCCATGTTCCGGGATCTGTATCAGGATCAAGCGGATCAAGTACCTTGAAGCTGTTATCACCGGTCTGTTCTACACAGCCATCTGTGATGCCACCAAACAATCCCTGCACACTGACTGCTGAATCATAGAACAGATCGATAAATTTCATGGCTGCTTCCGGATTGCTGCATTTCGCACTCATACAAACTCTGTTACCTGCCATATTTAAGCCTGTGTAGTCATTTCTCCATCTTGTGTCATAGGTTCCTGCTGCTCCATCCAGATCATATTCCAAAGCCGGAACAGGAGTGTACTGTGTATACAGTGTTGGTCCGAATTTATCTGTCTCTTCCCATCCAAATACACATCCTACTATGGCATCCCCATTCTCATTACCTCTTGATAATGACTGGAATGCAGAATAGTCATTCGTTAATGCATTCTGATTGATCAGCCCATCTGCATACAGATCAGCAATATATTTCATGAATAATTTATATCTTTCATCTACTGCATAGTTCTTCACCTGACTGTCTTCTGCAAAATAAGCATCTGTACCCCAGTCAGTCAACTGGATTCCCAGTGAGCCGATCAGGTTTGTTAATGAATAAGCACTGTTGAACCATGCATTGTTACCGCCATAAGCATTATAATCTAATGGAATCTCATCATTAGGATCACCGTTTCCGTTTGCATCCTGCTCCTTGAAGGCTGTAAGTACTTCTTTAAACTCTGTATATGTAGTAGGTACTTCTAATCCCAGATTGTCCAACCAGGTCTGGTTGATAAACATAACTGTATTTGTGCTTGGCCATTTACCCTGGAATTTGGGAACTCCATATATTTTACCCTCCAGAGTCGTTGCAAGCACTTTCGTATCCGGCTCTTCCGTAAACATTGCATTGATATTAGGTGTTGTCTCTTCACTGATATACGGTGTCAGATCCATGAACAGACCATTGTATTTTGTATAGTCAGAATCCACTGTTGCATTGAAAAGCAGATCAGGAATATCGCCAGCTGCAAATCTAGTAGATTTTACTGTTTCCCAGTCTGCCCTGATCTGTTCCCATTCGATCTCTACATTTGCCTGCTCCTCTATTTCCTGTAACCATTTCATATCTGTAACATCCTTAGTCAACGGATGAGAAATGATAAGTGCTTTCAGCTTCACCTTTTCCCCTGTTGTTTCTGTCCCAGATGTTTCACTTTCTGTTTTGGCAGATGCTGTGCTGTCAGTTGTTGTCTGACTGCTGTTGCTGCTTCCGCATCCCCCTAACACAGATGCTGTCATTGTCACTGCAAGTAATACAGATAATACCTTCTTTTTCATATTGACCCTCTCTTTCCTGTTTGGTGTTTATTACATGAACCGCGGTTTTGTACATATTGTTTAATATTTTTCTGAAACATTTCATTTGATTGTGAAACTTTTCATTTGTTTTCATAACACAAGATAAACCTAATTTGTCAGAACGTAAATATCACACTTCTCGAAAAGGTGTCATTTTGTAATATCTTTCTTTTTGAAACTTATATGTTCTAACCTTTTTACACCTTTTCAAACCAGTTGATACTTTTGTATACTTTTATTTACTTTTTAGTTTTTTTATTGTATAATGTGTACACCATTTGGAATGATCCTAAAACATTTTAATAAAAGGCAAAATAAAAAGTGTCGTTTTCCAACCAAGAAAAACAACACCAATTGAGGTTTCATATGAGAATATTAAATTTACCAGCCAAACAGATATATCATTATGTATTAACAGGAAAATTCAAGGCTCCCAATGCTGACTGGAAGCATGAGCATTTCTATCTCGGCGAATATGAATTATTCGTCATGACCGAAGGGACACTGTATCTAAGTTATCATGGTGACAACTTTACAGTGAAACAGGGTGAATATCTGCTTCTTCCTCCCTGTAATTCCTGGAGACAGGGATTTAAGAGTGCCTACTCATCCTTTTATTGGCTTCATTTCTCTGTATCAGGCGACTATCCAATTGAACAGTCCCCTGACACGGTATCAGCTCCTGAGGATTTCTTTACCCTACCGCAGACCGGAACCATTCCCAAGCTGGAAAAGGTTGTGGTACTTATGAAGCAACTACAGGATGAGGTAAAAAATAAATACCCTGCACTCACTCTCGATTCCATGTCTACAAGTGTACTTATGGAACTGTATGGACAGCTCTGCCTGAATACTCCTACCGGTTCGAGAACTCCGGTCCAGAAGCAGATTCACTCAGATATTATCGACTATATCCAGCGTAATATCACAACTAACCTGAAAATATCGGATATTGCGGCACATTTCGGTTATAACGAGAAATATCTGTCGCATCTGTTCGCCGAGATCACCGGCATCCCCTTAAAACAGTTCATTCTGAGCCGCAAAATGGATGCCGCTAATTTCATGCTCACAGACTCTAATAAGCCAATAACGGAAATTGCCAGAGAGTTAGGATTCTCCGATAATCATAACTTCTCCAGAGCTTATCGCAATTTTACCGGACTGACCCCTACAGAGTACCGCAATGCCTTTGCCGGAAGAATGCTGTATCATGAATAAAACCAAGTTCTAGTTTTTTATAAGCCATGTTCCCTTTTTTGATGAACCAATATGTTCCAGTAAACCGTCTTTCTTCATTTTATTTACATGATAGCGAACTCCACCAACAGACAGATTCAACTGTTGCGCAATTTTCTTTACTGTAATAGCAGGGTGCTTTTTCATAATTGCTATTATTCTATCTGCTGTTTCTGTATCTGTATACAGCATTTCTGTGTTAATTTTAATATTAGTTTCTGTGTCAGTGTTAGGTTTTCTGTCAGTTTCTGTGTTAGTATCTTTTCTTCGATACATATTCACTCTGAAATCACCATCAAAATCAATCAATTCCGGCTTGGGCAAACCATATTCCTCACAATTGCCAAATAATCTGGGGATTCCTGTTCCCCATTTTTCAATAATCTTCATATAGGCAAAAGCCCGCGCAATTGCGGGATTTCTTGGTTTTGAATATCCTTCCATCATTTTTGAAATTGTAACATTATTTAAAAGCATTCCCGGAGAAGTTATTTCCAATCGATCATCAAACAATGCAACCTGTATATTCCCCGGCTCCAGATAGCTGCGATGAGCTACTGCATTTGCAATCAGCTCACGAATACTATCCGTTGGAAGTTCATATACATCCTGTCTATACATGCCTCTTATCGTCATCCCCATATTGATTTTTTCAAGCACATACTGATATGCTGCTTCCATCTGCTCCTGAATAGAGCCTTCAAATTCACGCCTGTCTACAAAATGTGTTCTATTTGTTCCCTTGAAAATTCCACATTGAATCACAGGCTGCTGTGGCATCTGTCCCGTCAACAATGCATATGCATTGGTCGGATATACTTTTCCTTCCTCTTCTTTTAATACGCCCCACGAAATCAGAATATTCTTTGTCACATCTTTAATCTTTACTTTCTCACTATCCTGCCATGTATTTTTTATGGCGGTTTCTTTCATTCTTTTACAAAGTTTCTCAATCTCACTGTCGCTTACCTGCATATCCTGACATATCTCACAGTCAAAATAACGATTCTGACCTTCCAGAATCAGTTCCTTTAACATATATCCCTCGACATGTCTAGTCGTACCGGATACACGAACATAAGTCCCCTCTATCATTCCCTGCGACTTTATATAATATGGGCGCTGTGCACCAGGAAATATTTCTACAACAATAACTGTCTTATCTTTAACCGTCTGCAAAGCTACATCTGGTCTGAGTGTCGGCTCACAGGCATCAGAAATTGCATTGGTAATAGCATCCATGGTTTTATAAATATTATCCGTATCTATTCCTACAATTTCTAACGTTTTATCATCAACTCCAAATACGATTCTGCCACCTCTGCCATTGGCAAAAGCTACCACCGTTTTCATATATTTCTCGCTTTTATCCGGTACCGTTACTTTATACTCTACATTTTTTGATTCACCGGAAAACAGTTGATCTTCTGCCATAGCAATACCTCCTGTCAATCATATTATTACATTACTAATATTGTAATATAAGTATATTTCTTTATCAAAATAGTTGCAAGACGAAATGACCAATGGTTTATAACAGTTTTTTAGTTTCTGCTTTTTGCAGACATAGAAACGGGAAGCCATTATTTATCTTGGCTTCCCGTGTTTTGCCTGTTACTTTATCTTATATACCTTCACTCCATGCGCCGGTACAACTGCCTTCACTTCATTTCCCGTGATCTGTGCATCCGTCTTATCCCACAATTCATGCAGGGTATAGGTCTTATCTGCTTCTAATGTTTCAAGTGATACAGTCAAGGTCTGTTCTTCATCACCTAAGTTAAATAAAGCGACATGTGTGTCATTATTTTCACTGTTTACATTGAGCCATACAGCTTCTGTATCTGTACGTCTGAGCTGCTTGCCTCTGCAATGCTCTCCCATCAATGCCAGCAGTTCTTCGTTCGTAAGCAAAGACAATGTCCAGTCATCCATCTTCGTCAGTTCTGCGCCGATCATCAGTGGAGAACGGAACATACACCATAAAGTCATCAATGTCTTTTGCTCATCCTTCGTGAAGCGAGTCTGCCATTCACCATTTCCGAAGCCACCACCTAAAGTACCAATTGGCAGCATATCGCAGTCAGGGAAGCAGCCCTGTCTTACATGATCCTGCCACATCTCACAACGCCAGAACATATTCTTTAACAGCTTCCAGTCGTCCCACAGGTCATCTGTGATACGCCACATATTCGCATATTCACAGTACTGCCATGCAAGGTCAATATGAGCTGGTCCCGGAGATAAACTAAGCACAATATCTCTTCCACTCTTTAAGATAGCTTCATGTAACATTCTCGTCTCATGCCAGCCATTGAAATATTCTTCGCGGTATAATCTGCTGTCACAGATATCATCACATTTGATGAAATCTACGCCCCACTGTGCATACATGGCAATCAGAGAATCATAATATGCCTGTCCTTCCGGCGTATTCTTCACACCATACATATCTGGATTCCAGATACAAATAGAGTTTGCATCTGCGATTTCATTGGCAGTTGCTGTTGTACCCAATACTGCACAGTGCTGCTCTGCCGCTTTTCTTGGAATACCTCGCATGATATGAATACCAAATTTAAGTCCCAGACTGTGGATATATTCTGCCAGCTTGGTAAATCCTGTTCCATCAGCAGATGACGGGAATCTCTTAGGGCTTGGCTGGAATCTGGAATATTCATCCATTTCATCATCCCCAAAAGGAATATACTGGTACTTATCTCTCTGTGTGCCTGCGTCATTGGAATACCATTCAATATCAATAATCACATACTCCCAGCCATACTTCTTCAAATGCTTCGCCATATACTCGGCATTGGCACGAATCTGTGCTTCATTGACAGTCGTGTCATAATAATCATAACTGTTCCACCCCATAGGTGGTGTCACTGCAAAATTGTTCTTGTTCATATATAACCTCCTTGAATCTTTTTTGATTCTTTACTTTCCTTCTCATCCTAATTGTAATATGATAAATATAAGGTTTCAAGAATACTTCTTTGATATGGAGGGTAATTTTTTGATGCAATATCATTACGGGAATTATGGTTTTATCCAACATGAACAAATGGCAGAGCTGCCGCTTATACTATTAGACACTGGAATTGAGAAAAGAACAGATATTTCTTACCATTACGATAACAGTCACCGTCTATCTTACGGTGGCTATCTGCTTCAGTATACCCTGAAGGGCTGCGGTATCTATGAAGAAAATGGACAAAAGACATTATTGCAGCCAGGTATGGGCTTTTTTGCACAAATGCCACAAAACAGCAGCTACTATCTTCCACAGTCGCCTGAAAATCAGGAATGGGAATTCTTCTATCTGCATTTTAATGGTAGTGCCGCCAGGGCGTTCTGGAACACCTGCCAGACACAGACCGGCTCCGTCTTTACCATTCCTCTGGACAGCTCCCCCATTCTGCTGTATCTTCAGTTCTTTGAAAATTACAGAAGGAATGGCAGTCTTGCCTTATATGAAAGCAGTGAATTTCTATATCGTTTTCTGGCGCAGCTTCTTCGGGAATTAGAGACTCCACGCTTAAATGAATCCCACCTGATCGTACAGGCAATGCAATACATCAGACAACATTTCGCCACTCTGGAAAGCATCAGCCAGGTTGCCGATGCCTGCAATATCTCACACGAACATCTGACACGCTGCTTTCGCAAAGAAACAGGGCAGACTCCTTTGCAGTATCTGACGAAACTGCGCATTGAGCATGCCCTGTCCCTTTTATTAAATACCTCTGATTCCATAGAACAAATCGCTATGAACTGTGGTTTTCAGAATGGCAACTACTTTGCTAAAGTCTTTCGCAAATATATGCAGTGTACTCCTGAAGAATACCGCAGGCGTAATGGCTGATTAGAGCCTGATCCACACGCTCATCTCACCCTCGCCACGATTATTCCATGCATAATAAGGTACAAATACAGCCTGCACCGGTGTATCTTTGACAGGATGGTACTCTGTATAGAGGCTGTCCTCTTCCTGTCCGTATGCCTCTTCACGGAGAGCCGGCACTTTCAGGATTGTCATTGGATGTCCCATTTCTTCATTGGTTGCCAACTCTACGTTCCAGCCATCCTTGCCCTGCAATCTGTCCATGTCTACATGCAGCAGATGCAGGTCTTTGCCATTATCAATCTCTTCCATACAGTAGGTAATAGGACCTCTTGTAAAGGCTACCTTGCCGATATCCTCGCGTACTCTGCTGTCTGCCATGACCATATGTACCGGCATCGGGAAGTTGAATGTTACGCTGTCTCCATCCTTCCAGGTGCCTGTCAGATATACATAACCCTTCTCCTGTGTTCTCTCTACCTCTGCTGTCGTAGTGATCTCTGCTTTTGCAGCATTACTCCAGCCAGGAATACGGAACGCCAGTGTACATGTGACAGGTGTGTCATTTTTGATTGTTGCCTGTGCTTCACCAGACCAGGGCATTTTGCTTGTCATACTTAATGTAAAAGCATCCCCGTTCACAGTCTTTTTCACTTCACTGCCCATATATAAATGTGTCCACAGGGTATCTTCGTTCTCTGTATAGGCATAGCTTGCCACAGAGCTTACAATTCTTGCAATATTAGGAGGACAGCATGCACAGCCAAACCACTTTTGGCGCACTGATTTTACATGCATCTTGCGCTGATCCTTATGGCATGCCTCCGGCAGAACCTCCAGTGGATTAACGTAGAAGAAGCTCTTGCCATCCAACGCCATACCGCTCAGTACTGTATTGTACAGGGACTGCTCCAGCACATCTCCATAATGACTGTCAGCCTCTATCTCCAGCATTCTTCTTGCAAAGAAAGCCAGACCGATTGCAGCACAAGTCTCTGAATAAGCAGTGTCATTTGGCAGATCAAACGGGAAGGAAAATGCCTCTCCCATATGAGTCGCACCGATACCACCTGTTACGTACATCTTATCTCTGGTAACACTCTTCCACAGACGCTTACATGCCGCATACATCTCTTCATCATTGGTCAGTCTCGCTACATCTGCCATACCAGAATAGAGATATACAGCACGAACAGAATGTCCAAATGCCTCATCCTGTGACTGTACTCTGGTATGTGCCTGATAATAAGAATAACTGAGCGGACTCATATCCGGCTTAAAAGGCTTACCCTCTGCCTTCGCTCTGGCTTCATCCTCTAAACGGAAATATTTCGGCTCTGTTCCTCTCTGATTCAGGAAAAAGCTGCTCAGTTTCAGATATTTCTCTTCGCCAGTTACCTGATACAGACGAACAAGTGCCATCTCTGCGATCTCATGTCCTGGATATCCTTTGCACTTGCCCTCTTCCGGTCCAAAATAACTGTCTACATAATCAGCGAAACGGCAGGCAGCCTTTAAAAGCTTATCCTTGCCTGTTGCTTCATAATAAGCCACAGCACCCTCTACAAGATGTCCCAGACAATACAGCTCATGGTGATCCTTCAGATTGGAAAAAGACTGATCCATACCATTGATAATATAATAAGTGTCCAGATATCCATTCTCAAGCTGCGCTGCACACACAATGTCAATAGCTTCGTCTGCTGTTGCCTCCAGCTTCTCATCTGGATGCTGTGTCAGGGAATAGGCGACTGCTTCGATCCATTTGGAGAAATCCGTATCCTGAAAAACGAATCCATAGAATTTATCATCATCCGGGTGTTTCGGGTCGTCCGGCAATGATTCAAAACCTCTATATGTATAAGTCGGTGCTATATAAGCACTTCCCTTTGCCTTTTTCTCCTTCATCATATTGCCAGCCACGCGGAAGTTATGCATACAATAGCTGGGTGCTGCTCCTTCTACACGGTCATTGAGCGCCTCCCACTGATACGGGATAACTTCGGTTCTGACCAGCTCCTGCTCCCGATGCCAGAATGCATCCGTTACCTTCATATTCTTTAAGTCTACCGGTCTGCTGAAATACCTCTCATTCATTTGTCTAAATACCCCTTTCTAACGAATCATCTATATTCGGTGTCGTTTTGTAACCTGTCTTTCAAAGTAATTTTACCATACAACATTTATAAGTAAAGCTATATTCGATTGAAAAGGTGTCAAAAGGTAAAGTATTTCTCCTTCACGTTCTGCATACCTACTACGAGTCCTGCACCAACCAGTGCTGCAATTACATTAAAGTCTGTCATATGCAGTGCATGCTGTGGGATGCTGAGGGTTGTTGGTCCCATAACAATGGCATAGAAAGAACCGATCATCATACCAAGAATAAGATAGACCGTCTGCAAACGAAACTTCTCCAGACAAACCTTAATTACCTTCACTACTGTAACAGCCCCTGTCAGTACGCCACAACCAAAGAATATCAGCGCCGGTAAATAGGCAAACTTTAAGGAAAGAATACCTTTTACTGCTGTAATCACAGGGATATAGGCTCCAAAGATCAGCAACAGTGTGGAGCCGGAGATTCCAGGAAGGAACATTGCTGAAATAGCAATCATACCGATTACAAATAATTTCAGTCCCATAGCGCCTGAGAACTGACTCAGATCCATTGCAGCACTTCCTGTTCTTCCATTCAGCCAGGTAATTCCAGCTACGATAGCAATGCCGATGAGACAAAAAACAATGCCTTTTCCAACCTCTCTGAGATTATCCTTCTCTTCCAGAACAATCAGGGGAATCGCACCCAGTATAAAACCTATGAACAGGGAACTGACTACATAAATATGACTCTCGAACAGACTGGAAAGTATCACAACTGCCAGCCCCATTCCGATTATCCATCCTATTCCCAGCTTCACCAGATAGCGCAGTGCTGCCTTTTTCTCCTGTATGGAACCAAAAGCCATATCATGAATGGAACCTATGAACTGATCGTAAAATCCCATAATAAAGGCAACTGTGCCACCCGATACTCCCGGTACACTGTCTGCCAGTGCCATACAAAATCCATTAACCGCTTCTTTTATCATAATAAAAACCTCCTGTTTCTTTTCTGAGGTTATCCTAGCAACCTGCATTAAACAAACAGAAGGTAAATATCTAAACAATTCTTAAACTGTGCTATTTATTCAAACGATACCCAGCTCCCCATACTGTCTCGAGAATTTTCGGGTTCTTACTATCATCTTCGATTTTCTCCCGGATCCGGTTGATATGCACCATGACCGTTGCACTGTCTCCCACATAGTCATAGCCCCATATCTTCTCAAATAACTGTTCTTTGGAAAAGACGATATTGGGATTGGAAGCCAGAAATGTCAGAAGCTCAAATTCCCGATTCGGGAACCTGATTTCTTCGTCATCTTTATAGACTTTCCAACTGTTTACCAGAATCCTGATATTGTTACCAATCCTGATCTCTTCCGGCTCTTTTGCTTTCTCATCTGACACTTTATGCAGCATACGTTCATACTGCCGCAGGTTCGCATTGACTCTTGCCACCAGTTCGGATGGGTCAAAAGGCTTCGTGATATAATCATCTGCACCAAGTCCCAGCCCGCGAATTTTGTCCACGGATTCCTGCTTCGCCGTTACCATCAGAACAGGAATATCCAGTTTCTCCCTTATATCCTTACAGATTTCATATCCGCTTCTGCCCGGCAGCATCAGGTCTAACAAAATCAGATCAAATTCCTGTTTTTCAAGAGTCTGCATGACTTTCTCCCCGTCCGAAACAACCTGTGTATCAAAGCCTGCTGACTGCAGATAGGCTTCTTCTATCATGCTGATATCCGCATCATCCTCTACAATGAGAATCCTTTTATTGTTTGCCATTTTCCTCTACTTCCTCTCCTGCAAGAATCGGTAATTCCATATAGATATGCAGTCCGCCTGCATTTTCTGCCCAGACATGACCTTTCATTGCTTCTATCAGATATTTTACAATATAAAGCCCCAGCCCATTGCCTTCCCTGCGGTTTCTGGATTCATCTCCCCGATAGAATTCTTCAAAAATATGTGGCAGCTTATCCTCAGGAACACCTGCTCCATTATCAGAAAAACAAATGCCAACTCCACTGCCTGTCTCGGACAACGTGATCTTCATCTCTAACGGTGTTACTTCTGCATATTTCCTGCTGTTCTCCATCAGGTTGTCCAAAATCCTGCACAACTGCTCCGGATCCGCTGCGACTCTGACAGGACTGCCGTCTGTCTCAAGTGTCAGACTCTGTTCATCCTTTTGCAGATATTCCTGCTTTGCCTGCACATAGGTATGTACAAAGGAGTTTAATTCTATTTTCGAGAGATGAATCGGCATATTACCAGTTTCCATCTTGGACAGATAGAATAGCTGGTTCAGCAGCGTATCCATATCTTCACTTCGGCGATAAGCGGTCTGTAAGAACTGCTCCTTGCGTTCCGGTGTTGTTGCGATTCCATCCAGCAATGCTTTGATCGAGCCTTTGATTGCAGTAAGGGGAGTCTTGAGGTCATGTGAGATGCCCGCGATCATATCTGTTCTGGCTTTCTCATATTTCCTGTTCTTCTCCTGTTCCTCCAGAATATGCCCCTGCATGTCATTGAATGTATGGCACAGATTCTCAAATTCAGCACTTCCTGTATATTCAATATTCTGTGTCAGACAATTCGTCCGTATTCTGTTCGTTCCATCTAACAGTTCGTCCAGGGGCTTCATGATATACTGCGTCAGATGATTGGTAAAAAGCTGGCTGACCATCAGCAGAACGATAATGCAGACCACACCATCCACGATGAAAAAGGCAATGAAACTGTTCCTTTGAATCGTCCAGTCCTCAATAAACTGTTTCATCCCATTTTCATCTATCAAATGTTCCACGGATGCCAGCAGCTCTGTTTCTATCGTTTCTGAATAGATCTCTATCACAATCAGATTAATCAGCAGAAAAAGTGCCAGCGCCACGAACACCATACATGCATTCGAGATAAAAATTCTGCCTTTTACTGTTTTCCACTTCTCTGACATATAGATACCTCCACATCACACGATCTCTTGATTTTGTATTCTATAATACGATACGTCATTAACAAAAATATATGAAAAAGCTAAACATTTCCTAAACAGTTTTTATAACAGCATCACCAGTGTACCGGCTACGATCAATATTAAACCTGACAATGATTTTTTTGTCAGTTTCTCTTTGAATACCACATAGGAAAAAGCAATAGAAACCAGAATGCTTAACTTGTCAATCGGAACGATCACACTGGCAGGTCCGGTCTGTAAAGCCCTGTAGTAGCAAAGCCAGGATGCGCCTGTGGCGATTCCCGATAAAATAATAAACAGTAATTCATGTCTGGTTACTTCCTTCACTTCACGTTGTTTGCCTTTTATCAGGACAACCAGCCATGCCATAATGAGCACTACAATGGTACGAATCGCCGTTCCAAGGTTGGAATCAATCCCGGATATTCCAATTTTACCTAATATGGACGTCAAACTGGCAAATACTGCCGATAACACCGCATACAGAAACCACCCTTTTCCTGTCTGATGTTCCCCTGTGTCCTGTTTCTTCTGGATCATCAGGAATGTTCCTGCGCCAATACCAAGGATTCCCAGCAGTTTCCAGACAGTAATCTCTTCTCCCAGTATCACGAATGCCAGTAGGATCGTAAGCACTGTACTGGATTTGTCAATCGGTACTACCTTGTTCACATCTCCAAGCTGCAATGCCTTAAAATAGCAAAGCCAGGATGCCCCTGTTGCGATTCCTGACAGAACCAGAAATACCATTGTTTTCGTCTCAATTCCTGCAAAAGAACTGCCTGCTCCTGTCACCGCTACCATCAGCCATGCAAAGATCAATACCACAATTGTACGTATCGCAGTTGCTACATCAGAATCCGTTTTCTTGATTCCACATTTTGCAAGGATAGAAGTGATTCCTGCAAAAAAGGCAGAACCTACGGCAAAGCCAAACCACATAAATAAATGCCTCCTTGTTATCTTTTGTGCTTTATTCTATCATTATCCTTCCTCAAATTCTACCTTAATGTTGGCATTGCTGGTATGAACTGACAGGCGTTTCGCAGCTGAATCACTCTGATTCCATTTGGAAGGCAGAGAATTCTTGCCATTGCTGGTTCCACTTTCAATTGCATACTCTGTACCCTTGCCACGTAAAGTACCCTTGATAGATGCATTACTTGTCTTTAGCTGAATGTCTTTCGCATCAATCTCTTCAAAATGAATAGAACCATTTGTTGTATGTGCCTCAAGCTTTTCATCTGCCTGTACATCCTTCAATCTTAGAGCTCCATTGGTAGATTCCATACATATCATCTGTACTTTTGTATCTTCGCATTTCACTGAAGCATTGCTACTGATCAGTTCTACGTGGCTGGCTCTTACATCGTTGCAGGTAATTCCACCATTTGTCGTATGTGCTTTGACCATCTCCGGCTTTGATATTTCTGAAATACGGATACCGCCATTTGTCGTAGATAATTCTGCCTGCATAACGGATTCCGGTATCTGGACTTTGATTGTAGAATCCACTCTTGAAAAACCGCCAAAGAAATGCATCCGTCTTTTACTTCTGTGTGAAAAGAAGAACATGCCCTCCTTCTCATAGCAGACAATCTCATCTATTTCATCTTTTTCACAATGGACATGCACCCGTCCATCTTCCGATGGTTCCAGTGCAATTCCTCTGTCTCTGGCTGATATCACAACATGAGCAACAGGCTGACTGGATGTATAATCATCCAGGGAATTGCTGACAACACTGACTTCTGCTTTCTTTTCTTCCTTATATTCCTTCTTCAGACTGAATGCTATATTCTCAGGGGATTCCAGTCTGGAGATTACTTCCTCTTCATCCAGTCCTGCTTCTACTCCATCACAGATCAGTTCTTCATAATACTGTCTGATCTCTTCCTGCTCTTCTTTCGTATAATTGGGTATATTCTCAAATAATGTATTCAGAAACTCTTCTCTTTTCATTCTACTCCTACCTCGTATTATATAGTAGTAGTTTTTAGAGACCCTCTCCAAGGTCTTTTTAACTA
>CAVBMG010000001.1:74749-171543 GCA_963596435.1 Agathobacter sp. | reverse complement strand
CTGATGCAAAAAAGCCTTTATTTAGGCTTTGTAATTTGCTATAATAAATAGAATGGTTATATATTGACTAGTTTTACATACGCGGAGGTGACACTATGAATTATGGGAAAAAGGGAATCACTAAGATTCAAAAATCCCTGACTTCAAAATCAGTAAAGCTAAAAAAGATGTGTTGTGTTGCTGCTTTGAAACTGATTCTAATTGCATTACTTGCATTTTGTATAATCGGCGCATGTCTGGGCATTGGTGCTTTTAAGGGTATTCTGTACTCGGCACCTTCTATCTCCAATGTGGGAATCATCCCCCAGGGATATGCAACCGTTGTCTACGATGCACAGGGCAATGAATCTACCAAACTGGTAGCCGCTGACTCTAACAGAAGCTGGGAATCTATGGATAAAATTCCAAAGAATCTGGCTAATGCATTTGTAGCCATCGAAGATGAACGTTTCTATCAACACAATGGTATTGATATCAAAGGTATTATCCGTGCAGGCTTCCAGGTCATAAAAGACCGGAGACTTTCACAGGGTGCATCTACCATTACCCAGCAGTTGCTGAAGAATAACGTGTTCGATGGATGGACAGATGAAAGTACCATGCAGAGTATCAAACGTAAGATTCAGGAACAGTATCTTGCACTTGAACTTGAGAAAGTATGGGACAAGGATCAGATTCTGGAATGTTACATGAATTCCATCAACCTGGGGCAGAATACTCTGGGTGTTAAGGCTGCTGCACAGCGTTATTTCAATAAGCCTACCTATCAGCTTACATTATCTGAATGTGCTGTTATTGCCGGTATCACACAGAATCCTTCCAAGTACAACCCTATCTCACATCCTGACAATAATGCTGAGCGACGTGAGAAAGTACTTAATAATATGAAAGAACAGGGTATGATCTCTCAGGCAGAATACGACGAAGCTATGGCAGATGATGTTTACAGCCGTATCGCTACTGTCAATGAAGAAGTAGAAGATAAATCAGTCTTTACATACTTTGTAGATGCACTGACAGAACAGGTTCTGGAAGACCTTATGGAAGTAAAAGGCTATAACGAAACACAGGCCTATAATCTCTTATACAGTGGTGGTTTAAGTATCTACACCACACAGGATCCTGATATTCAGGCTATCTGTGATGATGTATTCGGCAATGAAGAGAACTATCCTGCTGACACGAAATGGTATCTTAACTATGCCCTTACCGTGAAAAAGGCAAATGGTGAAAAAGAAAACTACAGTAGTGAAATGTTTAAATCCTACTACAAACAGTCAAACTCCTCTTTCAACATGCTCTACCCGTCCAAAGAGGATGCACAGGCTGCTATTGATGCTTACAAGGCAGCTGTGATGTCTGATGGTGACACCGTAGAAGGTGAGAAGATTACTCTGACTCCCCAGCCTCAGGTTTCTATTACAATAGAAGATCAGGCTACCGGTTATATCGTTGCCATGGTAGGTGGTCGTGGTCAGAAGGAAGCAAGCCGTACACTGAACCGAGCTTACACTACTACCAGACAGCCGGGTTCTACTTTTAAAGTAGTATCTACGTATGCTCCTGCTCTTGACAGCGCAGGTCTTACACTGGCAGATGTACAGAATGATGCACCTTATAATTATGCCAGCGGCAGACCGGTATCCAACTGGTGGAAAGATGGCTACCGCGGACTTCTCTCACTGCGTTATGGTATTGCACAGTCCGCTAACATCGTTGCTGTTAAGACTCTGACGCAGATTACCCCTCAGTTAGGTTTTGATTACCTGCTGAACTTTGGCTTCACTACTCTGGTTGACAGACGTGTGGAAGCTGATGGCACTGTAGTATCTGATATCGGTCAGCCACTTGCACTTGGTGGTATTACAGATGGTGTTACCAATCTGGAATTAAACGCTGCCTATGCAGCCATTGCCAATAAAGGTGTATACATTAAGCCAAAGCTTTATACCAAGATCGTAGATCATGATGGCAACGTGCTGATTGACAACACTTCACCATCCGAGACTCCTGTCATCAAGGAAACTACCGCATGGCTCTTAACCAGTGCCATGCAGGATGTTGTAACTTCCGGTACAGGTGGTTCTGTTAATTTTGGTGGAATGGCAATCGCTGGTAAGACCGGTACTACTTCCGATAATAAAGACGTATGGTTCTCCGGTTTTACTCCATACTACACTGCTACTACATGGACAGGTTATGATAACAATGTAAGCCTTTCCTCTTCAGCAGAGAGAAATCTCTCCAAGACACTCTGGCGTGCAGTTATGTCACGAATCCATGAGAATCTGCCGGAAAAGACATTCCCTATGGCAAGTGGTATCGTCACTGCTCAGGTATGCTCCAAATCAGGAAGACTGCCTATTGCCGGTGTATGTGATGGATATGTTGTAACAGAGTATTTCGCTGAGGGAACTGTTCCTACTGAAACTTGTGATGTACACTATTCTTCCAATATCTGTGCTTACACAGGTCTGACAGCTTCAGAAGAGTGTCCTTTCAAGCAATCCTCTATTGTAGAACGTATTCCTGATCGTCTACAGGACAGCGGCATTGCAAATGGCGGACAGAGCACTTCCATCCCTACATTGGATGAGAATGGTCTCCCTGTAGATGATGGCACAACTGTTACTGAAACAACTGACCCTACACAGATGTGTCCTCATAACAGCGCTTTCTTCGCTGCTCCTAATGCACAGGAAGTCATCGAAGAACAACGTCAGCAACTGCTTCTTATGCAGGCTCAACAAGCCCAGCAGGCAGCCGCTGCTGCCGCAGGTGGACAATGACACGTGGATAATAAAGAGGCAACCCAATCGGTTGCCTCTTTATTTTTTATGTAAATATATCTTTATAATAAAAAATCGGTAGAATTATTTCAATTCTACCGACCATTATATCTTCTACTTTATAAAGCTAGCGACGGGAATCGAACCCGTGACCTCAACACTACCAATGTTGCGCGCTACCGACTGTGCCACGCCAGCTAGTTACCTGCGATCAATCGCTGTCACCGAAGAATATGTTACCATAGGCACTATATAATGTCAACCATTTTTTGAACTTTTTACTCTACTGCATTCTGATAGAGCATACCGCACTCTCTGGCATTTGGGAACGCCTTATAGAAACGCTCCTTGTCACGATACATCTTGGCATCTGCCTTCTTGATCATGTCCGCAAGATTCATATTCTCATCACGCCATTCCATTCCTGATGCGATATAGATATTATGTATCTTCATCTGCTCCCTGAAATGATTCAGCTGCATTAGAATGGACTTGAATGCTGTATTTTCACAGATAATTACGAACTCATCTCCACCAATTCGATATTGGCTGTGCTCTGCAAAGCATTCCTTTAATTCTGCTGCCACTGTCTTTAACATCTTGTCTCCAGCCTGATGACCATATGTATTATTGTATTCATGAAGACCATTCACATCAATATAAATACAGCTGATGGAATCACAGTTGCCCTCTTTGTACTCAGCCACGTAATTATTATATGCATTACGATTCAGAATACCTGTTGTGGAATCAACTGTTGACTGCTGATACAGCTTGGTATGCAGTCTGTTCTCATGATGCAGATCATGACAGACTTCCCTGTAATGTGTACTGATTGACTCATTGACCATATACACCGCAACGGCATATACAATACATATCATAATAACCCAGGCAAAACCCTGAAGCAGCTTCATCTGCTCTTCGCTGTTCCATATCTGTACAAATCTCAATACTCCATTCAATGCCCACATCAGATAAAGCTCTACCATCATACGTCTGCTCATATACAGCATGCATAATGCTACAATCGGTACTGGCAGCAACAGAATCAGGTTATTCCCATCCGTGATCACATTGAGATAGACAAAGACTACTGTAAACAGAAGCAATGTTGTTCTTCCATAAAGCTGCGACTTTCTCCACAGTATAAAGAAAACGACCTGACAGATAATCACTGCTGTGATTCCCCAGAAACAGACATATCCCCATATATTATTCTCTATAAATGTATACTGGAGAAATGTTTCTCCCAGCAATACAAAATATAAAAGCAGACTAAAGCGCAATATAATATGATTTGCCCCCTCTGTTCCCTCAGATTTGGTTACATAATCTGTGAAATTATCCAGGTCTTTATTTTCCCTTTCCAAGATAGACTCCTCCCCTATATCTTCTACACTCTCTCAATTATGACGCATCATCTTGTTTTATGAATACTCACGCCCCATATATTATCACAAAACAGCACTTTAAACAAGCTTTAAACATGTATACATAATATCACTCTCGATTTTTGTTGCATTTTTATTAAAATAATATTACAAATTTGGTCGTTCTACACAATTTCTTGCGTCTTCCATATAGATTCAGTATAATGTACATATATTTTTTCACAATGCATAACGAGGTTTATATGAAGAATCGTACGATCAATAGAATTTTACAAGGTGTTATCGTCCTTTTAATCATAGCAATCTGTTTTCTCAGCGTGCAGATTATCAGACGACCACACTACATCAATATATCCGAGAATGAAGCTGCTGTTATTGAAGAAGCTACTGCTCCCACTACCTCTGCTGATATAGAGGATACTGTGGAGGATTCTCTTTCTGCTGCCGAGCAACAGCCCACTTCTGCACTCCGGGGCAAGACCTCTACCAAGGTCAATATTCGCGATGCTGCAAGCGATCAGGCAAAGGTATTAACTACAGTAGAAGAAGGGTATGAATTTGACATCATAGAGATTCAGGATAATGGCTGGACTAAACTAAAATATGAGGATCAAGATGCGTACATCTCGTCCTCATACGTAATTGTAATACAATAATTTTGTTCATGCTTTATCCTGCATTACGTCCCAATTCCATATCCTGTTTTTCTTCTTCCCGTCTGGCTGACTCCTGCAACAGATCCTCCAATTCTATTGCTTCATCCAGCACATAGTCATCATAACCGCATTTTACCCATTCTGTCTCCAGCTGTTCATCTGAAAGCTGGTTCCAGCATTTTGTCCTGTTTCCACAAAATACACACATCATAACTGATATCCCCCTCTATCTACTTTCTATCCTGTAACAAGTCCCCTTCATACTCATCACAGAAATATGTGTATGCACGTTTGTAATTATAACCATACTCTGCGAACTTACGCAGAACCACATTGATCTCTGCTCCTATCAGAACTATATTCATCGTTCCATATACCCACAGAATAAAAATAACGATTGTTGCCAGACTGCCATACGTAATGGAATAGTGAGCGTAATTATCAATATAGTAAGAAAACGCCCACGAATAGATCAACCATACCACAGTTGCAAATAAAGCCCCTGCGAATTCATACCTGCATTTTGACTTACGATTAGGTACATTCATATATACCAGCAGGAAAAAGAGCAACACGACAAACAGCATGCCAATATATTTGCCCACCGAGAAGACGGATTGAAATGCCTCCAGTGCCGGTATAAAATGCATTACCATATGATACAGCTTATTACCAAATACGATCAATACCATCATCAGACCGATTATGCCAAAGAAAATCAGGACATAAACTATCGCGATCGCATACAGAATAACAAAATTTCTGGTCTCCCTGATTCCATATACCGCATTGATTCCTATAATGACTGCATACACACCCTTGGAAGCACAAAAAAGCATGACCAGCATGGAAAAAGACTGAATTGCTGTAGTAGAACCACTATATGCTTCTTGGGTAATCTGATTGAAAAGCGGTATCAGACTGTCAGGCAACAGTTGTTTCACATAATTCAATACCATACCTGCATCCAGTGATATGTATTGAAATACGGAAATAAAATACATCACCATTGGAAAAAGTGACATAAGCAGAAACAATGCTGCATGTCCTGCAAAAGAGGATACGTGGTCATACTTTATCTTTTTAGTGAAACTCATGATGATTTCGATCCATTCTCTTGCGCTGATCTTTTTCTTTCTCATAATCTCCTGCCAAATCCTGTTGTTTATTCGTCTTGTCCTGCCTTCTCCTTGGCTTTCTTGATCAGGAACAAATCACTGATCGCCTTAGCCAGCATATTAGGATAAAGCTGTACAATAGGACTGCTGATGATTTCTCCTATCTGCATACGGAATCCCACTTTGATGAATCTGTCATCATCAGGAAATACATACCCCAGATATTGTCCACCATCCATAAACTGAGCTTCAGGCGTTGATATATCAGTCTTACGCTCCAGCATGATACTAAGCGAAGTAGCTGCTGCTCCCATCATCTGGTTCATGGCTTCTGATACGGCACTCATATGCAACTCTCCAAGTTCCATCTGCGCATAAGTTCCGTTTCCATCTCCACCCATCATCAAATCTGCAATTGCCTTGGCATCCTGTTCCTCCAGCATCAGAATACTGCAGCCTCGCAGTCCCTCTACATAGTTTACCTTAACAAAGACTCTTTTGGAAGAGACTTCTTTAATATATTCGCTTTTTTCTATAATTTCGACTCTGGGTGGTGTGATATCTATCTTTTCACGCACCAGCATATTTAATGTAGAAGCAGAACTTCCCAGACAAATATTGGATATTTCTCCAATCGCATCAATCTCTATCGGACTAAATTCTTTTTTATCCATTCTTAATTCCTCATTCTTTCTTATTTCAAATCTTCCGGTTCACATTCCAGTGCTCTTGCCAGCTTGGCAACCAGTTCGGGAGGCTGCCTGTCCAGATCACAGAAGAATTCTTCACAATTCTTCACAGTAGATGTACTGTATCCCATTTTCTCTGCAATCTGTTTCTGTGATTTACCCAACTGAAATCTTCGTAATTTCACCGCTGAAATCTTTGCAAAATGCAAATACAGACACTTTCCATCATAATCTACTGAATTCACCAGTTCCACAACTTCACCATAATTGCTGGCTATATCCTTATCAAGCTTATAGATCGATACAATGGCGGTCATCATCTTCTTGAGCATTTTCTCATCATCATAATGACTCAGCTTCTCCATTGGAATATATTGTTCGATATATAAAGCCTTCAATTCCTTCGTCTGTTCTTCATTCAGTTTAACCAGATAATTATTCTCTCTGGCTGTCTGATAATAGGATAGAACCTTCAGCCAAAACTCATCTCTGTCAAATCCCGGCATGACACATATGCCCCCTTCACTCACCATCACGTCACACTGATGGCATATTATAATATTATTATACTTCATGCCCTGTTTTGATGTCAATTAACTAAGTGAGTTTTCAGTTTATTTATCTCATGAAAAAGATGCCATTTCACTGGAAACGACATCTTTATTCTATCTTATCTTTAAAGCTTTTCTATTTTAATTGCACACACCTTGTATTCCGGTATTCTCGCATATTTATCCAGAGCTGCGTTGGTAAGCACATTGGCATTGCCATCTGGGAAATGGAATGGCATCCAAGTCTCATGGGGAGATACTTTCTCACCGACCCTTGCCGTAGATTCAATACTGCCTCTTCTGGAAGATACTCTGACTTTTTCTCCATTCTCAATACCAAGCCTTGCAGCATCCTCTGTATTGATCTCAATAAAGGAATGTCCCTCTTTCTCCATCAGTCCAGGAGTCTTGCCTGTCATGGCTCTCGTATTATAATGATACAGAATACGTCCTGTCATCATGATAAAAGGATATTCCTCATCCGGAAGCTCTGCACTCGGTACATATTCTGCCGGATAGAACCAGCCCAATCCTCTGGAAAACTTGCCGACATGAAGGATTGGTGTACCGGGATGATTCTTATCAGGGCACGGCCACTGAATGCTCTCACCCTTATCCAGCCTTCTATGACTGATTCCTCCAAATATCGGTGTCACAGAAGCAATCTCATCCATGATTTCCTCTGAAGTCAGATGTGGCTGTGGATAGCCCATGCGATTCATCAGATCTATAAAGATGTCTGTATCCAGTCTCATCTCGCCTTCCAGCTGCACTGCCTTACGCACACGCTGTACTCGTCTCTCTGTATTGCTGAATGTGCCTTCCTTCTCTGCATAGCTGGTTCCTGGAAGCACTACATCTGCATACTGTGCAGTCTCTGTCATGAACAGGTCTGATACAACGAAGAAGTCCAGACTTTCCAGTGCCTTTCTGATATGATGCTGATCTGCGTCTGTTACCACAGGATCTTCACCGAATATGAATAGCCCCCTGATTTCCTTGCGGATGGCTGCCGGAAATACATCTGTTGCATGCACACCGGGTTTATTGCTTAACTTCACACCCCATGCACGCTCAAACTTCGCAACGACTTCAGGATTTGTTACCTTCTGATATCCGGGAAAATCTCCTGGTAACGCACCCATATCGCAGGCGCCCTGTACATTATTCTGACCTCTGAGCGGATTCACGCCACATCCTGATTTGCCGAGCTTGCCGACCAGCATTGCCATGTTGGACATGGACATAACGCCTTCTGTTCCGGTGGAATGCTCTGTTACTCCAAGACAGTAAATGATCGGTGCTTTCTTCGCTTTTGCATACATCAGGGCAGCTTCACGCAGATGATCCGGATCAATGTGGCATATCTCGGCTACCTTCTCAGGTGTATATTCCTTTACAATTTCCTTTAATTCTTCAAAGCCTTCTGTTCTGGTTCTGATGAATTCTTCATCTGCAAGACCTTCGTTGATAATTACATTCATCATACCGTTGGCAAAAGCCACATTGGTTCCGGGTTTTAATTTCAGATGAATATCTGCACTTCTGGACAGACCGATATCTCTGGGGTCTACTACAATGAGTCTGGTTCCTCTCTCCACTGCCTGACGAATCTGCATACCAATGACAGGATGTGCTTCTTCCGGGTTAGAACCAACTAACATAATAGCATCTACATCATGTGTGATATCTGAGATTGGATTGGTCATTGCACCTGAACCCAGGGTCATTGCAAGACCGGCTACTGTAGCAGAATGGCATACACGAGCACAGTTATCCACATTATTGGTGCCAAATGCGCAACGTACCATCTTCTGCAGCATATAGCAGTCTTCGTTAGGAGAACGGGAACAGGCAAATCCTGCAAGAGCATCTGAGCCGTACTGCTTCCTGATCTCCTTGAATCTGGATGCGATCAGATCTAATGCCTCATCCCATGTAGCACGTTCAAATTCTCCTGTTTCCTTATTCTTGATCAGCGGATATTTCAATCTCTCCGGTGAATGTACGAAATTAAAGGAACCAAATCTTCCCTTTACACAGAGAAGATTCTGATTGGATGGACCATTGGCAGGTTCTACATCTACAATCTCATTGTCTTTTACTACCAGATAATACTGACAGCCTGTTGCACAGTGAGGACATGTGGTCAGTACCTTCTCCACCTTACCTACCTGATATTTCTTTCTGTTCTTGGCAACCAGTGCGCCTGTGGGACAGACTCTTGCACAGTTACCGCAGGATTCACAGTCTGTTTCTTTCCATTCGGGACCAAATGGAGCATCGATCAGGGTTCTTGTACCGATCTTCTCATTATGTAATGTACCGTTGCATGCCACCTTATTACAGGTGCTGACACATCTCTGACAGTTGATACATAGCTCAGGATAGTATGTCAGGAATGGATTCTCCTTCTTGGGTGCGAACTTCGCTGCATCCCCTTCGTAGCATGACTTGGTAATGCCATACTCATTGGACAGATCCTGCAGACGGCAATCGCCGGATTTGCTGCATGAGAAGCATCTGACATCATGATTGGCAAGCAGCAGATTCAATACCTGTCTTCGGCTTCTTACGACTTTATCAGACTTTGTCTGAATCTGCATTCCCTCTGCAACCCTCGTATTGCAGGAAGTAACCAGATGATCCTTACCTTCTACTTCCACAACACACATCTTGCAGGCGCCGATTTCATTGACTTCTTTTAAATAGCAAAGTGTAGGAATCTTGATGTCTGCCTTCTGTGCCGCCTCCAGTATTGTTAAGGAGGAATCTACTTCGATTTCTTTTCCATCTATTGTAATATGAGTCATCTGTGTCTCTCCCATTATACTCGTCCTCCTTCTATTACACCGCAGCCAAAGTGGTCACATCTTAAACATTTACCACACTCCTGCATGGCTTCATCAAAGGACATTCCATTCTCAATTGGCTCAAAATTCGTCTTACGTTCTCTTGCGGAACGATCTGTCAAATGCACTCTGCCGTAATGTGTTCTGTCATTCTCTCTGGGTTCTGGAATCCTGATATCATCCAGATATTTATGGTGATATCCCAGGTATTCATCAATATTCAAAGCGGCGATCTTGCCTGCTCCGATTGCCTTGATTACAGTTGCAGGTCCAAAGACACAGTCACCGCCTGCAAATACTTTCTCATATCCCTTTACTCTGGTGGTGTCATGAGTCTCAAAGGTCTTTCTTCTTGGATTTACACTGTATTTTTCAAAATCCTGTGATACAATGTCCTGACCAATTGCCATCAGTACGATCTCGCATGGAATCTCCAGCTCCGGTTTGTTGGCATTGATAGAAGATGGTCTTCCCTGGCGGTCATACTCATGGATCATCTGGGGCTGTGCCACAAAAGCACGCACATTGCCAGCCTCATCTGCCTCGATTCTTACAGGTGCATTTAAAGTAAGCAGTTCTACACCTTCTTCGATAGCTCCCTGAATCTCAGATGGTAATGCAGTCATGTCCACCTGTCTTCTACGATAGATAATCGTAACTTCTTTGGCATGACAGCGGATTGCAGAACGTGCTGCATCCATGGCAACATTTCCACCACCGACAACGACAACTCTCTTACCTGTGTAATCCGGCAGATTGCCCCTGCCAATCTCTCCCAGCATATCCACCGCAGAATGTACACCATTGCTGTTCGCACCTTCTACCTTTACAGTCTTACCTGCCTGTGCGCCGATTGCTATGTATACCGCCTGATATTCCTCCAGCAGCTGTTCCATGGTAATGTCTTTACCAATGGCAGTATTGTATCTGACTTCGATATTGCCGGTAGACAGGATGGCATTGATATCCTCATCCAGTCTGTTCTTGGGCAGTCTGTAATTGGGAATACCATATCTTAACATACCGCCCAAATGTTCTCTCTCTTCAAATACGACTACCTTATGCCCCATCAGAGACAGGAAATACGCTGTCGTTAAGCCGGATGGACCTCCACCTACGATTGCAACTCTCTTACCTGTAGAAACATTGCATGCCGGCACTTTGACCTGGTCTGCAGCCACCTGATCTACTGCGAATTTCTTCAATCCACGGATATTAACGGGACTGTCGATCAGGTCTCTTCTGCATTTTTCCTCGCAGGGATGCTCACAGATAAAAGCACATGCGGTTGGAAAAGGATTATCATGTCTGATCAGATTGATCGCATCTGCATAACGATGCTCTCCAATCAGTGCAATATATCCGGGAATATCCACATTTGCCGGGCAATAGGAGATACATGGTACCTTCTGTCCAATCTCTTCCTTACATCTATGGCTTTCAATATGGCTCATATACTCGTCATGAAATAATTCTACACTCTGTAATACGATATTAGCCGCCTCATATCCAATCGCACAGTCTGCCGTGTCCTGGATCATCCGGGCTAACTCTACCATATTATCAAAAGTCTCCATATCAGCCTTGCCATCCAGTATCTGCCGCATCATATTCTCGACCTGTTCCAGACCATCCCTGCAGGGAACACATTTACCACAGGTCTGACTTCTGGCACTTTGTAAAAAAGCCAGCTGCACTGCAATGGGACAGACTCCCGGCGGATTTGCCTTGACACGCTTCACGAACTTATCAAGGAACTTCGTTGTTTTTTCATTCATTTCGTTCTTTTGAATTACATTTTCAGAGTACATGAAATCCTCCTATATCTTATATGTAAGCGCTTTCACGCTTTACTCAATCATACTATAAGGCATAGATAAAAACAATTAAAATAATTAATTAACAATCTCCTGTATAGATTTCAAAACTGTCTTCCCAAGCCCTGCATATCAGCGTCAGCCCACGAAGCTGCGCCAGCTCCATTGCTGCATCAGTAGGTACTGCTTTGGAGGCAAGAATGGGAATCCCCACAGCAATTACTTTCATGACCATATCTGTCGGAACACGTCCCGATGTAAAAACAATGCATTTTTCAAAAGCGATATGATGCAATGCTGCATATCCTATCACCTTGTCCAATGCATTGTGTCTTCCAATATCTTCCACGGCAAATACTGTCTCTCCTGCAACACTTAGATAACAGCTGTGGGTTCCCTTCGTCTTCTTATGCAGCAGGGTTCCCCTGGCAAAGTCACCCGCCAGGGCAAAAATCCATTCCTTTTTCCACTGCGTCTTAGACAAAGTACCACTTTCAGATATCGCCGTGTTGCGCAGATAAATCTGATTCCCGGTACAGCAGGTTGGCTCTGCTTTCAGCATGGGTTCCAGATTCACCTGTATCTGTTCTTTCAAAAAGACCTTCGCCTTTCGCTTCTCTTCGCAGATATAAATCTTCTCTATATCTTCAATACGCTCAATGATACGCTCTGTCAGAAGTCTTCCAATTACCAGCTCTTCCAGATATTCAGGCGTGCATACCAGTCGTGCCACAAGCTGTTCATTCACATACACGTCCAGAAAATGCTCACATACGATTTCCTCTGACTGTGTTGTTATGGTTCCATCATTTCGTACCATGACTGTCTGTATCTTCCTGGTGGTTTCCTTATTCATTCTCTATCCCTTTCTGGCGCACTCTCCTGCTTCGCCCTTCATGATCTCGATTCCATGGGCAAGGGATGGAAGAAGAAATTCCAGACTTTCCTTCACTGCCTTGGGACTTCCGGGTAAATTAATGATCAGAGTCTGACCACGCATCACGCTCACTGCCCTGCTCAGCATAGCTCTTGGTGTGATCTGCATGCTGTATGCACGGATTGCCTCTGCAATTCCCGGTACATTCTTAGTTGCAGCCCTGAGTGTTGCCTCCGGGGTATTGTCTCTTGGTGAGAGTCCTGTTCCCCCCGTTGTAAAGATCACATCCACCTTCTCTTCGTCCGCCAGACGTACCATTTCCTGATACAGGTCTTCTTCCTCATCCGGCAGCACCTTGCTGCTACAGACATAATAACCCTGCTGCCCGATCAGCTCCGCGATGGCAGGTCCGCTTAAATCTTCTCTCTCTCCGCGGCTTCCCTTATCACTGGCTGTTATGATTCCTGCCCGGAAAGGACATACTGTCAATTCATCATCTACGTGAATCTCTCCACCATGAAGCACTCTGGCAAATACACCTTCCCTTGGCATGATGCAGTCTCCTACCTGGTGAAAAATTTCACATTCTGAATGACATTTCTTACCAATCTGCGTAATCTCCAGCACTACATCATTGCACTTGAAAATCGTTCCCACAGGATATGTTTTGAAATCAAAGCCCTTTACCAGAAGATTCTCTCCAAACGCGCCGTCTGCCACCTTGGCACCTCTCTGTCTGAACTTCTCCACTTCATCATAAGATAACAGACTGACCTGTCTGTGCCAGTTGCCTGCATGTGCATCCTTCTCCAGCCCCCAGTTCTCTATGAACCTGCAGGCATCTACATTCTGCTTCGCTGTCCCCTTCTTCTCACTGATACATACTGCTACAATATTACCCATTCTTATACCACTACCTTTCTAGCCCCCAATTTGAACCATTCTTCTCTGATCTGCATCTGTATGCTCTGCCGTATGTGCGAAATCATGTGCTCTGGGCTTTTGTCTGACAGCCTCCACAATCGCCGCTCTGATCTCATCATCTGTCCTGCCCTCTCTTAATAATGGTCTTAACTCTATCCCATTCTGATAGTGCAGGCACAGCTTCAATCTGCCCTCTGCTGTCATCCTGATTCGGTTGCAGCTTCCACAGAACTGATGGGACATGGCACTGATTACTCCGACCTTGCCCTGAAATCCTGCAAAATCATAGTACCTTGCAGGACCTCCCTTCTCATTGTTTGCCTGAACTGGAACCGCCCTTCCGTATTGCTGTTCCAGCTTCTCCAATACTCTGTCAGAGGAAATGCCGTGATATTGACTGCCACAGCCTACCGGCATCAATTCTATGAAACGGACATCCAGCGGATACTGTCTTGCCAGCGCAGCAATGTCTGTCAGATCTTCTCCGTTCCATTCCTGACAGGGTACACAGTTAATCTTGACCCGTAATCCTGCCTGCAACGCTTTCTCAATGGAAGAAAGTACCTGATTCAGCGCATCTACTCTGGTGATTTCTTCAAAGGTCTGAGGATTTAATGTATCCAGACTGACATTGACATGTGTCAGCCCCGCTTCTCTTAAATCAACTGCCTGTTCTCCTAACAAAATTCCATTGGTGGTCATGGCAATCTGACTGATTCCATCCAGTGCATGAACATCCTTGATTAACTGAATCAGATTCTTTCTGACAAGCGGCTCACCCCCGGTAAATCGCACCTTGGTGATTCCAAGCTCCTGCATGATTCGGATGATTCTTGCCCATTCTTCCAGACGCAGAATATCATCATGCGCCAGTCTTGTTATGCCTTCCTGTGGCATACAGTAGCGGCATCTGAGGTTACATTTATCCGTTACAGACACTCTTAAATATTCTATTTTTCTTCCAAAACTATCCTGCATGTATCTGTCCCGTCCTTCTACTGCTTATTCTTTCCTCAGAAATAACAGATTCTCCTGCCGGATTCTGAATCGGCATGGAAGCTCCAGCTCCTGTTCCTGAATCTTTGGTGTCTTCCACTGAATCCAGTCACCTTTATCACTTACCCGGAACAGAACAATCCATTCAAATGAATCCTCTATCACCTGATATTCTGCAATCTCCAGAATATTATCGTTTTCAGCCTTCTCTGCCTGTTGTCCCTGATAAACAGGTTCCAGATAGTGTGCTCTGATTCCTATTGCCCCCACTTCATCCCAGCTCATCCTGTTTTCTGACATCTGTGTCGGAAATGACGTGAAAGTGAATTTACAATCCCATTGTGCAGCCTGTAATATGATCTGTCCCTCTTCATGAGTCAACTCTACATCTGCTATATTCTTACAGCCTGATAAAGCGGCTGCCGTCTTCGTCTTGGGATTTCGGAAGAATTCCTTAACCGGCTCAATGACTTCCATCTTGCCACGGTTGACACAGCTTACTACATTGCACAGGCGGTACACCTCATCTCTGTTATGAGATACCAGAAGGGTAGGCTTATGCACTTCCTGTAGAATCTGTCTCATCTGCTGCTCCATAGTCCATTTCAAATGACTGTCCAAAGCCGAGAACGGTTCATCCAGAAGAATGACTTCCGGCTTGGCAGCCAGCATACGTGCCATGGCAACTCTCTGCTTCTGTCCACCTGATAATCTGGTGGGATACTGCTGTTCCAGCTCTTCAATATGGAACTGTCTTAAATATTCCTGCGCCTGTTCTCTGGATGGTCTTTTTCCCATGCCTGCCATGACATTCTGCAATACTGTCATATTTGGAAAAAGCGCATAATCCTGAAACATATACCCTACCTGTCTCTTCTGTGGCGGCAGGTTGATTTTCTTAGCCGAATCAAATAATGTCCGTCCATTCAGCACGATCACACCTTCATCCGGCTGTTCAATTCCCGCAATGCATTTAAGTGTCATGCTCTTACCACACCCGGAAGCTCCCAGCAGGGCAAAAATCTCCTGCTCTACTGAGAAATCCACATCCAGCGTAAAGTGTGCCAGCTTTTTTGTGATTTTTACCTGTAATGCCATTGTTTTTATCTCTATCTCTCTATTTCTTTACTGTTGTGTCCATTTCGCTGTAACGACATTCATTGCATATATGATCACAAAGGCTATCATCATGATCACTGCAACCCAGAACCCGGCAGTGGCATAATCACTGTCCTGAATGACCATTGCGATCTTCTGGGAAATCGTGCTCGTCTTGCCTGGGATATTGCCTGCAAGCATGGAAGTCGCACCATACTCTCCCAGTGCTCTTGCAAAGGTCAGAATCGTACCGGATACAATCCCCGGTCCTGCTGCCGGCATCAGTACTTTCCAGAAAATCGCCGTTTCCGACATACCAAGTGTGCGCGCCGCATAGATCAGATTCTGATCCACCTGTTCAAATGCTGCTCTTGCATTACGATACATCAGTGGAAAAGCAATTACTGTAGCTGCAAGGACGCATCCCAGCCAGGTCTGTACAACCTTGATCTGAAAAGTATCATATAAGTATGCACCAAAAGGCCGTCTCAGACTGAATATCAGCAACAGGAAAAAACCTGCCACAGTAGGCGGAAGTACCATAGGAAGTGTCAAAATACCATCTGCAATGGCTTTTACCCTGGTGTTAGCCCGGACTACCTTCTGTGCAGTGAATATACCCAGGAAGAAGGAAAATACCGTTGCCACCACACCAGTTTTTAATGATATGAGAAGGGGGCTAAAATCCAGCCCCGCTATGTAACTTTTCATATTAATCCTCTACATCCGTATCAAAATAATACTTGTCAAATACAGCCTTAGCCTCATCTGATACCAGATATTCCACGAATTCTTTCGCTGCCTGCTGCTGTAATTCATCTGCTTCCTTATTCACTACCTGTGCAACCGGGTAGATGACATTACCTGTAAGGTCATAAGGCACTTTCTCCAGAATCTCCAGCTTGTCCTCGAATCCATAAGTATCTGAATAATATACAGTTCCTACTTCATTGGCTGCTTCTACTACAGCAGAGGTTACTGCACCAACATTGGCACACTCATTGATCTCTATTCCACCAAGTGCTTCGGAAACTTCCTGTGTTGTGATCTTGGACACATCCTCTGCCTCATTCAGGATTCCTGCGTTGACCAGAGCCTGTCTTGTATATTTACCTACCGGGACAGAGCCATCAGCCAGTGCAAGGTTGCCTGCCTTGGAGAGGTCTTCAAGTCCTGTTACAGCAGTGTTGCTTCCTTTATAAGTAACAACACATACCTGATTATTCACTACATTGTGTCTGGTTCCATCCACTAACAGTCCATCCTGCTCCAGCTGATTCATCTGCTTCTGTGCTGCTGAGAAAAAGACATCACATGCCGCACCTTCTTCAATCTGTGTCATCAATGTACCTGAGCTGTCATAGCTTCCTACAATTTTTACATTGGGATGTGTCTTCTGATATGCAGCAATCAGATCTTCCATAACTGTGTTCAGGCTCTTGGCTGCAAACAGTGTAACCGTTGTCTCCTGCGCTGTATCTGCCTTTTGTGTACCACATCCTGCTAAAGATGCTGCTGCTAAAGTAACTGTCATAATCATTGCTGCTATTTTCTTTTTCATTGTTTTCTCCTCTTATTTACCATTTACGAAATGCCCACTTTTTCCACCCATCTTCTCTACCAGATGGATGCCTGACATTTCCATACTTCTATCCATTGCCTTGCACATATCATAGATGGTCAGAAGTGCTACGTTCACGCCTGTAAGCGCTTCCATTTCAACGCCGGTTTTACCACACAGCTTCGTTGTACAATAGCAGTGAATGGTATGATCCTCTTCTTTCATCTCAAAATCAACTGTGACCTTGGTCAGCATGAGCGGATGACACATGGGAATCAGATCAGAGGTCTTCTTGGCAGCCATAATGCCTGCAATCCTTGCTGTTCCCAGCACATCCCCCTTCTTCGCTGTCTGATTCTGTATTGCATCAAACACTTCTTTATTCACCTGAATATATCCCGTAGCAACTGCAATACGCTCCGTGTCCGCCTTCGCTGTCACATCTACCATAATCGCATTGCCATTCTGATCAAAATGCGTAAACCCTGCCATAACAATCTTTCCTTTCATAACCTGCAAACTTTGGACCGCAGGTACAAATTTGCCATGTGAAAAAACTACCATATATGGTTTTTTCACATTATTTCCCAAAACCACAATTGGGGAAATGACAGACTTCGCAGTTCAGACACAAGCCGCCTTCTCCATAAGTGCTGATATCCTGTGGTGTCAGTCTCTCTCCTGCCAGAATCCTTGGCAGAACCAAGTCGAACACAGTACGTTTCGCATACATGACACACCCCGGAAGTCCTAATACAGGTATCGTTTTGTTCACAGTATTGTAATATGAAATCAGAAACATCGCTCCCGGAAGTACCGGTGCACCATAGGATACAATATCTGCGCCTACTGCTTTAATCGCTCCCGGTGTCCTGTCATCCGGGTCTACACTCATACCACCCGTGCACAACACCATATCCACGTCCATATCCAGATAGGACTGTATCGCAGCCACGATATCTTCCTGTTTATCGTCCACGATTTTCTGTCCTACGACCTCTACTGCATATTCATTCAGCTTGGCACGTATGGCAGGTCCGAATGCATCCTGGATTCTGCCCTTGAATACCTCGCTGCCGGTTGTGACAATGCCTGCTTTCATTTTGGCAAAAGGCAGAATCTCCAATAATGGCTGTTCTCCTGCTGCCTCTCTGGCACGATTCATCTTCTCTTCTTCAATGACCAGAGGAATGATTCTTGTTGCTGCGATTTTATCTCCCTTTCTGACCGGAAAATTACCATGAACCGTTGCAATCATCATCTCACCCAGCGCATTGACCCGATTGAGCTGTTCTGTCCGCACTTTTAATAAACCATCTATTTGTGCTTTTATCTCTATTTTACCTTCCTTTGGCTCTGAGGCAGACATATTTTCATTGATACAGATATCTCTCAGAATCGCAGCGCCCTCATCTTCATGCAGGATGCCCTCCTTCTTCTCCCACACGTAGAGGTGTTCTTTTCCTACGGATAACAACACGGGGATATCCTCTCTGGTTACGATATGTCCCTTGCGAAATACCGCGTCCTTGACCACTCCCGGTATGATCTGTGTAATATCATGACAAAGTACCTGTCCTACTGCATCTTCTGTTCTAATCAACTTCATATGAAATAACCTTGCCTTTCAGTTTAATCCAAAGTATCTTTTAATGCATAAAAAAATCCCGGAAACATCATCCATGTCATACACCGGACACTTCACATCTTTCTGGGATACTACATCAGTTACTATACAGATCAATGAATTCTCATCACATACACTTTTGTCGGATATCTCCTGCCTTACTACTTCCACTTTGGGATAAGGCGAATATTTCATACCTTCTATAATATACACATCTATTCCCTCCTGGCAACCGATCATCTGTCTGATCGTATCTGCATCTGTTCTGCCCTGTCCATTCAGAGAATATTGTGTATCAGAAAAAATGGCACTGCATTTCGCACCAGCCCTTGTAAAACGCCAGGTATCTGTTCCTTCGTGATCCATCTCGTATTCATGACCATCATGCTTGATTACGGCAACTGTGTAGTTCTGCGTAATAAACTCATTGATCAGCTTAACGATCAGCCCTGTCTTGCCACTGTCTTTTACTCCGCTGACGCAAAAGACAACAGGAAGTACCAGGCGGACATACTCTTCCTTTGTGTTGATATTCTTAACAACACGCTTATCAAAACAGGAAGTCTCCAGTCTGATGTATTTGGTTCTGCCTGCATGCAGTATGTTCATCAGACGATACTGTCCCTTATCAATCAGCTCTTTGATGACTGGCAGCATTTTTCTGGAATAGATGGCACACAGAGGATGAATGTGATCCTCATCCATCATACAGTAGCAGTCATAATCAGAGCTGATGAACTCTGTCATGTATGCCACCAGCTCTTTTGTGATGAAAGGCATATCAGCAGCGCAGATAAATACATACTCTTCCTGTGCATGGGATAAGACCTGATAAATTCCCTCTATGGGACCGATATCCTCATGTTCATCATAGACAACGTCCAGTCCGAGGTCTTCATACTCTCCTTTATGGGCAGCAGAAATAATGACCTGTGAGAAATCACCCAGCTCCTCACAAATCTGATTCAGGAATCTTTTGCCATTTATCTGTAATAATGCTTTATTTTCACCCATGCGGGTACTCTTACCACCCGCCAGGACACCGACTGCTATCTTTTTCATATCTTTATTTAAAATACCGGATCTTCACCGTATCTCCAATTGAAACTTTTCTGTTTGCTTCCAGATCTATCATGCAATTGCATTCCAGCAGATTGTTGATGACTGAGGAAGCATGTACCCGGGTCGGCAGATATACATATCCATCCTGCGCTCTTGCCCGAATCAGCCTTCTCATTTTGTTGACCTTCGTGTATTCGCTCTGTAATATCGCTGTATCTACCCTCACGTCATATGTTGCATTGTGCAGCATTGACGCCAGTAACGGCCAGAAATAAAGTTCAAAATTGGCATAGGCTGCGTAGGGATTGCCAGACAGACTCAATATCAGCTTGTCCTGATATACACTGGCTGTCGTAGGTGTTCCCGGCTGTATATTCGCTCTGCGAAACAGGATCTGTGCCCCTATCTGCTCTAATACAGCAGGTACAATATCCTTCTTGCCTACACTGACTGCCCCGGTAGTAATCAACAGATCTGATACCTCCAGTGCATCCTGTATTTTCTGTGCAAGAAGACTTTCTTCATCTGCACAGGTCTCCATGAAACTGATCTGCACACCCTGCTTTTGCATGGTGGCAGCCAGAAGATATGCTATATTATTGTAGATTTTGCCCTCTGAGAGTGGCTGTCCGATGGTACACAGCTCTGTTCCTGTAGATAATATGGCAACCTTCACAGGTTCATACACTCTGACCTTATCTATACCGACACTTGCCAGAAGCCCGATATGTACGGGTTCAATTCTTGTATCCTTTGTTACCAGAAGCTGTCCTTTCTGGATATCCTCTCCTGCCTTGCAGTAATTCATATAAGGTCTTACTGAGGCATAGATCTGCACCTGTTCTTCTCCATAATCCGTATCTTCCTGTCTGACTACAGCATCGTAGCCCTGTGGTATCATTGCACCTGTCATCACACGGACTGCTGTATTTTTCTCATAGGTGAATTCTTTATAATCTCCGGCAAGAATCTCACCCTGTACTTTCAAAATGACAGGCGTGTCATGTGATGCTTGCTGTATATCTTCTGCACGCACTGCATAACCATCCATGGCTGATTTTGGAAAAGGTGGCACTGACATCCGGGCATAAATATTCTCTGACGTTACCATCCCACAGGATTGTAATAACTCTATCTCCATATCTGTCATCTTAGGCTGTATTCTCTCCTGCATAAGCCCCAGACATTCTTCAATATCAAGTGAATCCAAAATCTTCAGTGTTTCCTGTATTTCCTGCAGTGTCATCTTCATCCTCTTTTCTTCATATCATTCTTCGCCCTATGATATGTAACCGCTTACACGAATTGTACACTGGATTCCTGGAAAACACAAGCATTGATAAATTAATGTCTAACTAGCCCTCGATAACTTTGCAGACAGTCACGATATTTTTACCATCTTTATATTCATAGCGGAAATCATCCATCATCTTCTTCACCATATAGATACCAAGCCCGCCAATCTTTCTCTCTTCTGCTGACAGTGTGATATCCGGGTCTTCCTTCGCCAGTGGATTATATGGTATTCCTTCATCTATAAATGTAAGCCAGACTTTCATTGGCTTATCCACGGTATCCACGCTGACTGTGACCTTGCCTGTTTTGTCTGAATACGCATATCTGGCAACATTACTGCACAGTTCATCAATGACGATATTGATCTGCATCTGCGCTTTCACAGGACAATTCATTTCTTCCAGTCTTTCATCTACGAAATCTGTTATTGTCTGTACATTATCTATTGTTGCATCAACAGTGATTTCTTTCATATGGCTGTCCCTCCATCTCATCTGCGCTTCAATGCCAGCATGGTAATATCATCAAATTGCGGTGCTTCCCCTACGAACACATCTATTCCCTGTGCCACATTGGCAAGAAGCTGCTGCGGTGCAGCGTCCGGCTCCTGATTCAATGCTGTGAGCATTCTGTCAGTTCCGTATAGCTGGTTTGCAGAGTCCGTTGCCTCCGCCACGCCGTCTGTATACACATACAAGGTTCCACCTGATTCTATTTCAAATTCATACTGTGTATGTACAAAGTCTTCCATACAGCCTAATGGAATACCATGTTTGTCTTTTATCAGCTCAAATTCTCCATTTGCCCTGCGGATTGCAGGATATTCATGTCCTGCGTTGGCTGCCACGACTTTTCCTGTATCAATATCCATAATGCCCGCCCATACAGTAACGAACATATAAGATTCATTATTCTCGCACAACTGGTTATTTACACTTTCCAGTGCCTGTTTCGGTGTCATTCCAAGCATCAGTGCATTTTTTATCAGTGTCTTGGATATTACCATGAACAACGCAGCAGGAACGCCTTTTCCCGATACATCTGCGATTACCATGGCAAGGTGCTTATCATCCACCAGGAAGAAGTCATAGAAGTCACCTCCTACTTCCTTGGCAGGTGTCATGGTTGCATAGATTTCAAATTCATGTCTCTCTGGAAAAGCCGGAAAAATAGAAGGAAGCATATCTGACTGAATCTTGGTCGCAACATTCAGCTCTGCCCCGATTCTTTCCTTTTCTGCCGTAACAGTCATAAGATCCTGTGTATATTCATTGATATTGATCTCCATCGTACGTATTGTATGATACAGCGTCTCTATCTCATCCCTTGTATGAATATCCAGCTCCATCGGTTCACTTAATGTACTTCCACCCTCATCATTCTCTTTTTCATTTTTCAAGAAGCTTTCTGCCGCCCGGGTAAGCTTCTGGAGTGGCACTACGATCTGTCTTCTGCTGTACCATACCATCAAAGCACCAAGCAGCAGCATCAGACTTGTCATTGACAGTGCAAGCTTCCTTAGATATTTGTATCTTGCTGCCATGATTCCGTCCATACTGATATCGACGCCAACTGTCGCTATCGCTTCGCCTGCTTCATCATAGAAAACCTCATACCCTGAACACAGCCAGCCGTATTCTCCATTAGAGACTGTAGCAGGAATCCGCATATTGCTGTTATATTGTGCAAATTCAGGTTCATTCTCTGTCGGATAGCCAAAAGAGCTCACGGATTCCACCGGATCGACTATCGCAATGGAAGTCTGGTCTATCTGCGTCTGCAAATAGATGTCCATAATCTTCATACTGGCTCTGAATGACTCTATCTGATCTTTTATCTCATTATAATCATCATATAAATCCTGCTGAATCAGCCAGTCCTCCACTGCTGCCTCATCACCACTCAATGACAATTGCTGCAGCTTCTCATCCTGTACTGCCTCAACCAGCAGTTCCACTCTGTCTTTTTCAAGATGGGAAGCTACTGTATTAGCAATCCTTGATACCATTTCCTTATAATACTGGTCTTCCGCAGTGCAATGCGACCTATAGCTTACAATAACAGATACTGTTGTAATTCCTACTGCGATAATACTGACCAGTAATGCAAGCTTTACAGCCAGAGAAACTTTCTTCATATCACTCATCATACCTTTCTCAAATGTCGTATCCGACACTCATATCATACCGTAATCATCAACACATTAAATCCCTGATATCGTCTGTAGTCAAATGCCTTGGCTTTTCCCCGGACCATCAGGATTCCCACGTTGTCCATATAATCCTGCTCATTTATATTCCTTCTGCTGACTTTCACATCAAAGGGATTGTAGGATACGGCACTGTCTCTTATATGCAGTACAAAATCCTGCTCATTTTCCCTGAACACTGTAATCTGTATATATTCATTTTCTGCCCCTGTAAAAGCATTATGAAGAATTACCATACAGATCTCTTCCACTGCCATATTGACCAGATTCATCTGCTGCATCGTAGTCTTCTGCTCCTTACAGAACTCTATGATTTTGTCAATGAGTTCCCCCATATCCTTCTCCTGACTCAGGGTATAGGTCAATACCTCTTTCTGTTCTGTTGCCAGCTGCCTTGATACTTTCCCTACAGTTCCTGTCATCAAGAGGCAGCTTATGATCGCTGTTGTTGGTATAACGAACCAGAACCAGGACAGGTGTATCAGAGTAAACACAATGGTCAGCGGCAGAAGGAGATACAAATATCTGATACCAATGATTCTGCCTGCTGTCTTCTCATCTTCAATACTTTGCAGGAAGCCGGCAAAGATCGTAATGACCGCATCAAATACCGTTCCAATGCAGAATATTCTTATGGCGTAGACTGTCATGGAATCTCTCATTCCAAATAACTGCGCAACATTTCCTGCCCTTACCCCGATTACCAGAGCAATTACAGCTGTCAGAATACTTCCCCAGCACAATGCCTGTTTCATGGAGAATCTGAGATTGTCCCTGTTCTGCTCTGCATAAAAGGTCGCTGTCAGAGGCTGTATTGCACTGACTACAGCATCTGCCGCACAGCATGTTATATAGGATACATTCAATACGACATTAAAAGCGGCGACATAAAGTGTTCCACTCTCAGCAGCCAGCCTTAACAGCAGGTTATTCACCGTCAGTTCAAAGGCAAGCTGATACAGATCTTTGACAGAAGTAGACAATCCTATCCTGAATCCTTCTATACACTGCTTTATTTCCTCCTTTGAAGGAATAAAAAACTGAAATTCAAGTACATCCTTTTTTCTGACAAAATGCAGCAGCATAATTGCCACACTGACACACAATGCAATGACCGTAGACCAGATAGAGCCTTTTACACCATAATCCAGTATAATGACCAGTACAACATTAAGGGAGACATCCAGTATACATCCGACCACTGTACTGATGGTCGCAAGTATCTGTCCGTTATCACTCTTGAGATAATCATACAATACCAGATTCAACAGAAATACAGGTGTAAAGGACATCATGATTCTGGCATAATCTACGCATAACCGGTAAAGTTCTCCTTCCCCGGCAGATACACCGAGAAGAAAAAGCAGTGGTTTCATCAGCAGATTAGCAGCTACTGCTATGATAACTGACACGACCAGCATAAGCTCCACTGTAACGTTGAACTGCCTGACTGCCTCTTTTCTCCTGCCTTCTGCAAGATTCTGGCTGAATTGCACCGAACCTCCCACAGAGAATCCATATCCGATCACATTAAACAATATATACAATGGAGTCACAATTCCTATCGCTGCAAGTCCCTCTGCTCCCATTCCTGAACCAAGTGCAACTGCATCTATCGTATCAGAAACTGCATGACTGATTCCTGCTATCAGTGCAGGCCACATCATCCTGTGGAACATCTTCCCCGCAAAATAATGTTCCTCTTTATTCATCCCGGATATTCCCCCTTATAAGCCGGCTCCAGTCTGTTTGGATGGTATGCCGTCTTCATTCTGCGCATTCCCTCATTTCCCAGATCCTCTTCCAGATCTATATATCTGCCCTGACCATTAAGTGCTTTCGCCAGCTCATGTGCACAGACAGCAATCACATCTGCGCTGAAGCCCGATGTATATTTCACTATGCTGAAGGTATATATATCCGGTGTGTTACTATAAGCCAGTGTAAATGCCCTGTCCTTTCCTGATTCTACCAGGATTCCCTGTAATTCCAGCTCGTCCATTCTGTCGATTGCCTCCAGAACTGCCTGCGAATCCCCTTTTATCCCACGACTGCTCTCCCATTCTGCTGTTATCTGCGCCAATGTTTCTGTGTCTGTAGAGGTTATCTTTCTTACAGTATAATCCCGGACTTTAGAGAATTTCCTTAGCTTATCATGAATGCAGTGCCCGTTTCCCTGGGTAGGATGAGCAAAGGTGCTCCATTCATATATGTATTCACTGAAATCTCTATCCTCGCTGACTTTGATTCCAAGGCTCTGTGCCTGCTGTATCTGCGCTTCTCCCATATAGAACAGGTTCACGGTTCCATTCTGTTGAATCAACTGTCTCAGACATTCTTCACAGGCATCCACGTCTCCACAGGGATAGAAATATCCATTCAGTGAATCACTGTGGATGATAAAGAATTTCTCATTCCCGGCAATCGTAAGTCCCATTTCCCGCCTCCACATATAGAGTGCTGGAAACGCATACGCTGTCAGGGAATATCTGTTTGTGTCCCGCAGCTTCCTTATCCAGTTCTTATCTTCTATTGTAATCTCTCGAAATCTCATCTTTCTCCCAATACACTCTCTTTTATCCTGCCCGGTAATGCAGGCTGTCACATAGACAATAAGCCACTCAGTTCTTCGTATGTCTGATCTGCAATGACAGCACTTGTATAGACTGCCTTGCGGATCAGCTCCTGTTTGTCCTCATCTGAACCATAGATATGCATACTGCATCTTGTGATCGCAGTTCCTGTCTGCGTATCCATATACAGACCACCATACTGATACAGGAAGTTCTTCTTCATCATCCAGTCTGCAATCTTCTCTCTCTTCTCATCAGGAACGAGAAGACCCATATTTACATAGAATACAAACAGCTTCTCCTCTTCAAAAGGCACGGCTATCCCATCCCATTTACCATGTTCCCCAATGATCATGATATGCAGGTCAGACGGCACATCCATATCTCTGTCAATCTGTACGACTGGAATGTTCTCATCCTGTGTAAACTGTAGAAAATGTTCTCTGATATTCAACTTCTTCACCATCCCTTTCCATGCTCATTTTCTTCTGTGTTCTATAGTTCAAATAATTCCTCTACGTCCTCATCGTTCAGATAGTCATCCAGTTCCTTTGCCTTTCCCGCAATCACTGTTACATATTTATCCATATCATCCGCATTCATAATATTCTGGGAATCAGCTGAATTCTGTTGGAGATCACTGACTGTTTTATCCATAGCGTTATTTCCAAGGAAGAACGTTTTCGGAGTCACCTTGTTTAATTCATCCTGAATTACTTGCAATTCTTCCATTTTTTTCTGCAATTCTGTTGCTTTTATCTGCATATTCTTAACGGGCTCATTAATACTATTCTTAATCGTATTGTAGTGTTCCACCCTTCCCTTCTCATAAGCCGTGATATTATCGTAATTATAGAAGTTATGCGTTACTTCTTCACTTTCCTTGGATATCTCGGCTTTGTTTACTTTGGCAAATCTCTTTCCGCCACCATATTGCTGATACTTTTCCCATATCTCATCGTCCCTTACTCCCTCATTTTGAAGCAAGCAGATTCTGTCCCCATGTTTTTGGGAAAGCTCTTCCCTTTGGTCATTTTCATAGTCCAGAATCATCTGCGGTGTCAATACCTCCTCTGCTTTCAGTGATTTATCATAGCCGGTACTGTAACCTGAATATACCTGGCTGACTACATTATTGATCTTGTCCTTTATCCCATCTCCATCAGCCATTGCCTTGCGACGATAATCATCCATATCATCCCAGGATAATTCCTCTCCTTCTATCGTATTTAAATACTCAATGCGCTTTATGTGTTTTTCACCTTTTTGTAACGCCCTATCACCTTCATATAACAGAATATCTATAGGGCATACCAATTCATACCTATGTTCTTCCAGATAATCCTCATAGCCTCCGCCTGCATACAGCTCTTCCTGATACCTGCGGAGTATTTCCCTGGTATGCTCCTCTTCTGTCTCTCCCTCTTTGAATTCCTCATCTCTCCATTCCATAAGAGACAGTACTCTTTGATAATGCCCGCCCTTTATCAGAAAATCTGCATTATCTCCTGCCTTAAGCTTCAGCATCTGCTGTTTTAACCAGCCTTGTCTGGTTTCTTTTCTTAATTGGCGTTTCTCATATAGAATCATTTGATCTATTGTAATATCATTAAGCGATTTATTCGAATGAGCTCTTACCCACTCTTTCTTAAATCTTTTACCTGCCCCCATTGCTTTATATGCATCCCATATCTGCATATCATTAAGTCTTTCATTTTGTAACTGGCTTATTTTTTCGGCTCTTTTATCATGGACACCTTTATACTGGTCATATTCTTTCATCCAGAAATCATGTAGGACAAACACATCATTGATTTCCTGATTCGATATTTTTTTGACCAACTCCTTATGTTCATCCCGAATGCTCTTGTTACTCTCACCATATAACTCCCGCCATAATTCACCTGAAAAATACTGTTCCCTGACTCGTTCAATCAGTTCCTGCCGTGCAGATTCCTTCTCAAGCTTTCTTATATTGTTAATGCAGTTTTTCAAATAAATAATCTTTGCTTCAGCATTCGGAGCTTCCTTTCCTTCTTCCAATCGCTTCCTCTGATATTCCACAAGTGTCTCCAGTGAAACATTGTCCTTGATTGTTTCAGTCAGATTAGTATTACTTGCCTTTTGGATTGGTGTCGTATCAATTATTCCATCTTTGATCATCTGAACCAGATTTGCGCGTCCTGCTTTAGACATAGAGTGCAGCAGCTTACCTCTGTCACCATCACCCTGCTCTATCTGACCTGATCTGGCATCTTCTGCTATCATGTTCTGTAACGCATGGTAATTATCAGCCGCATGCTGGCTTTTTTCCTGCTTACTTTTACTAGCTGCCTGCCAGTTCTTTTCATAATCTTTCAGATTCTCAGCTGTTGCCATTTTATAGGATTGCTTTCTGACAACATTTCTGCCTTCATAATCAAAAAACTTTTTTCTTGCCTCAGCCGCTATCTCATCCTTCTTTTTTTCTTCCGGTGCACTATTCCATTCTTCCTTAGCCTTTTCCAGTTCCTGGATTTTTTCAAAATAATTTTTAGACTTTGTCGTCTCCGTTACTTTTGCTACTTCATAGCTGATAAGATTATCAACAGTTGTTTTTTTTGTATTGATCAAATCAGTCAACATCTGCTTTGCATCAAATTCTTTTTCATAAAATTTAACAAATTCTTTGTTAGGCACTGTTGAATCTATTCCCTCCGCTTTTATTTTAGCTTCAAGTATTTTTTTTCTATCTAAATGTTTATTGGTCACAGCCCTATATCTTGACTTTTCATAATCCAATATGCTCTGTTTATTGCGATAGTACATAGATATGTGGTTCAGCAGGCCGCTATGCTTTTCCTTATTCAGATAAAACTTCAAAAATTGGGGATTGGCTGTCATTTTATCTATTCCTGAAGCTTCCAGCTCTGCATTCAATTCATCCAGCAGCTTATCCTTATCCTTTAAAACCTCTTGCTGCCTTCTTTCTTCATATTTTAACAGTTTTTCCCTCGTTGCCACATTCATCTTTGCCTGCTCACTGATATCCTTTTTACTTGCAGATACCATACCTGCACCATTGCTGCCTGTAATCTCCTGATACTTGGCAAATGCCTGACTGTCACGCAATCCTGTCACATCATTTTCACCATTTTTCAGGGAATTTGACCACTCCTCCATTTGTCTGAGACGTTCTTTGTGTTTCTCTATGTTTTCTTCTGTTTTCTTCATGTTAGACTGATATGCTTTTCCCTGTAATATATTATCCACTACCCCCTGAATGCTCTTTAATGTAACGCCAGCCTTCTGCAGTTCATCTTCCAGTTTCTGTGTGAAATTAATAAAATGCTCCTTCATATTATGGAAAGAATCCTCCCCTTCCTGCTTGGAAAGGCTGCGGGAATCATCCATGTATAGCGTGTTTTTCTTCAGCTCCTCATATTCCTGTATCAGAGAATCCATATCTTCCATCTGTGTACTTGCACTCTTAATCAGCATATTTACAACAGGAGAAGGCTCCTTCATCTGTAATTTAAGATTGTCCCATTTCTTCTCCCTCATTTTCCCGGACATTGTCTTAAAACCGATACCGCTCTTTACCATCTTGAAACCGTTAATCCCTTCATCTATTGGTGCAGCAAACTGACTGTCCATATTTACTTCAAAGATAGAAACAGAAGCAAACTCTTTATTCCATAGCTCTTTCTCCCAGCTGAAAAGTCTGGAGACAATTTTGCCCTCTGTACCCACACCGGCATTAAAAGACAGCCCTGACTCCAGATTAAGATAGACCTGATCCCCTACTGCCAGCTTTCCATTCTCTATTCCTATGGTAGTGGATAACTGTGCTTTGGCTAATCCTGTATCCTCCCTTCCTTGCAGTTTTCCCTCTGCGTACAGATTGGCTTCTGCCTGAAACAGATAGGAAGCATCTGCCTGAAGACCTGCTTTAAATTTCAGAGCCAGTGAACCATCTACCTTTAATCCACCACCTAATTTGAATTTTAAGCCTTCTGCCATATCTATAATCCGGGCAAGCTCCCTGTTATCTGCCTTGTTTTCCGTATTTCCCGTACTTTCTTTATCTGCCTTCTTTTCATCGAATAAATTATTGATCTTTTCAGCCAGTCCTTTTATTGTAATTGCAGAATTTTCAGCTTCTTCCAGAAAATACGTACCGCTCAGTTTGATCTCATATCCAGGTTCAAAACCAACTTTGAAATTCAATCCCGGAAGAATCGGGAATTTAACTGAAATATCCGTTTCTCCTTCCTTATCAACACCTGAAAGATCACCAAAGGGATTGTTTTCAGGGGATGGCACTGTTCCTTTTGTAAAATACTCAATCCCAGAATTCCTTTATTTTTTTAAGAGCTGATTCTTCCTCTTTTTTCTCTTTATCCTCTTCTTTCTCTTTGTCCTCTTCTTCCTCCTCATCACCGCCCTTACCTAATATGTCAAAGCTATTGGACAGTGAGAATCTGTCTGTTTCTTCCTGTACCTGTTCCTGGACTTCTTTATCAGTCTCTTCCTTGATTTCTTCCTTAGTCTCTTCCTTGGTTTCTTCCTTGGTTTCTTCCTTGGTCTCTTCCTTGTCCTGTTCCCGGACTTCTTCACTCTTTTCTTCCGGCTTCTCCTGATAGCTGATCACCACACCTGCACTGGTGATGGATACGTCTTCCACTTCTCTGGTTTCTTCAGGATTGTCCACTACCGGCTCAAGCAGTTCAAGTCTCGTATTCCTAAAGTCAGTATCTTTGGTCTTTTTCAGCATTACACCATCTGCATGAATGGAGACTTGTCTGCCGTTCTCCTGGTTCTGTGTAATGGAGATATTCTCTTTGGACTCTCCTATAATGAATGGTGAGCCCTCATCGATACCGATTGTTACATTATCATCAAGCTTAACGGAGAACATCGTGTCCATATTTCTGGGATAGACTACTAACTGGGCATTGTTACCGCCTGCCATCATTGTGGAATTGTCGGTAAAATCACCCTTGAGTGTAGCCGGAAGGAAATCAACGACAACACCATCAAAAACAGGCACAGCACCACCTCTGACCTGATAGCCGTGCCGCCCTGTAAAACGTGTTCCATTTACAGTAAAGTCGATTTTATCTCTCCATATGAAAAGACCACTCAGGAAATCCAAAGCACTGTTCCAGCCTGCTTTTTGCGACTTTGTGGAAATATCATTCACATTTCTTATATCTTCCTGCGTGGAATCCTGTGACTGATCAAATGTACTGACTTTTTCTATTCCATATACATTACTGAGTACTGCCAGTTCCTGTGCCGACATATTCTTTCTGTCTTTGGCAGTATTTTTCTCCTGTATTTTCGCTACATCATATTCAGCCATACAGCATCCTCTCCTTTTATATCAGATATCCGAAATCATCCTTTGTCAGAATCTTTCCGTATTTACCCATGCACAATTTCAATGCTTCCATAATGTGTCTGTTCCCGATGGGAACGCCTTCACTGGCAGCCATATAGGCGGCATGGAACATGCACTCCTTGATCTCACTGCCGGATATTTCAAAATGGTCTGCAAAATATTCCAGCTCAAGCCCTTCTTCCACTGGTGCCTGCGGTGGGAGCATTTTATTCCAGAACAGCCTTCTTGTCGCTTTATCTGGAAGCTGGAAGCGCACCATGTATTTAATCCTTCGTTTAAAAGCATTATCTATATTTTCATTCAGATTCGTTGCCAGAATCGAAATTCCTTCATAGCCCTCCAGCTTTTGCAACAGATGTGCTACTTCTGCGTTGGCATTTCTGTCATTGGAATCCGAAATCTCTGTTCTTTTGGCGAAAAAGGCATCTGCCTCGTCAAAAAATAACAATGCATTGCTGTCTTTTGCTTTATCAAACAGCTCTGATACATTCTTCTGCGTCTCACCAATGTATTTACTGATCATCTGTGATATATCAATCCGGTACAGATCAAGCCCCAATTCATTCGCCAGTACCTGTGCTGCCATTGTCTTACCGGTTCCGGGCGGTCCATAGAACAACGCACAGGTGCCCTTGCCATATGCTGCTTTCTGTGCAAATCCCCAGTCTGTGCCTACTACCTTTTTATACATGACTCTGTTACATATATATTGCAGCTGGGTTCTGACCTCAGGCTCTATGATCAGATCATCCCAGCCGACTTTCATCTCCAACAGCTCTGCAAAGGAGCCAAGCGCTACTGTATTTTTCTTTCTGATTGCCGTTATCACATCCTGCTCCTGCACCCTCCTTCTTCCCATACTGTTGGCAAGCGTGAAGGCATAATCCAGTATCTGGTCAATCTCCCCGGCATTCAGGGCATACTTATTGCTTAATTCCACCGGGTCTGTCTCTGTAATATCCCTCTTTTCCAGGAAATACTTCCAGAATGTGATTTTATCTTCCATGGAGGGACGTGGCATAGTAATCCTGAAGATATTGTGTTGACTGCTCAGATAGTTTCCGTACTCTTCATCTGTTGTCACAAACAGAGGGCAGCGTCTTTTCTTTTGCAGGATATACTCCATGCTTTCTGTGTTGGTGCAATTACATATACACAATGCACTATTCTGCAATATGCTTTCCAGAAACAGTGCATCTATCTTATCTTTGTCCTGTTCAAGCTGTGCAATTCTGCGAAAATCAGCAAAAATCACTCTTTCTCTGCGTTCAGACATCATGCATCTGATCAGCTGCCGGCGTCCGCTTCCTTTTTTGCCTTCGACAGCAATTACCGGTAAGGCTTCCCCGGTCTGCATCAGCTGCCGCATCTGGTCATGCTGCTGTTCATAGCTTAAAAATACAACCTGCTGCCTGCTGCCGTCATATACCTCACACCATGTACTCATTTCATAAGGTATGCTGTCTGTTCCATATAACCAGCTGCAGATTCTTTTCCGAGTAACAAGTGGTCTGTGGTATAACGTGACCTGATTCCATATCTCCCCATTTGCAGCGAAATATTTATCTGCAAATTCATCCGGGATATCTGTCGGCATAAGAATCCCTCTTTGGGACAGTCTGCTTACTTCAAACAGTCTGCATGCAATGCCATAGGATGCATATCTGGCTTTCTCATTGGACTGCAGCTTGGCAAATACCTTCTCATATTTATCATCTATATGGCAGGCTGTTCCAACTAAAATGCAGAACAGCTGCCAGTCTGACAGCTCATCCAGTTCCCTTAACTGCATAAAATGCAATAAATCAGGAAACATCGTTGTCTGTAATCTTCCTTCTATATGTTCTTGAACCAGGTCGAGGACTTCCTTCTGTTCCTCTAAGGTCATTTTATCCTGATTCACCATCAGAAATAAAATGACATCCAGTGTCTGCATCAGATTGTCCATCAAATCCTGGTCGCTCTCATATGCCTGCCCTGCCTCTTCCCGGTCAAAATATGTATCAAATATTTCCGATAACTGCATTTCCATAACCGTGCCTTTCTGCTGTCTGTCACATCTGTATGAATTCGTTCTTCTCTCCAGCCCTGATCTGTGTTGTCCAGTATGTATCACCTATTTTGATATGTGCTGTGGTATCCTCAGGAACATCAGGTATTGCCAGGAAGAAGGTTCCATCCTTTTTGCTTACTGCATGATATACTTTATGCAATATTGCTTCTGTTTTCTTATAGCTGACCGGTATACTCTCCAATAACGTACATCTGCCAGAGTCATCAGCCTGTGTTATATGAATCAGAGAACAGGTGGCTTCTTTATTGCTGCACAAAGCATATTCGGTATTTCTCATCTCTTCCTGGCATCCATATAAGCTGATCTGATTACTGCCTTTTTCATATTCTTCTGATAATCTGACCGGTCTTTTTTCTTTTTCCAGATATACCAGAATCTTCTCACTGCCCTGACCGGTGGTTTTTCCATAAATATAAGTGGCATCCAGTGGATAATTGTACTTCACGTCAGGTACAAGCCATATAATCTGGCGAAAGAAGCTGTCCTCTACACATTGTTCCACTACTATATGCTGTTCCTCAAATATCTGGGAATGTACTGTGATTGTCTGTCCTTGTACAAAGGGATAGAGAAAAACATAACAGCCACTTTCCTTATGAATGATCTTCTGTTCAGGCAATGCTGTAATATACGCCTGTCCGTCTTTAATCGGTCTGCCTGTGAACTGATCGTACAGCTCCACCGTCATAGCCGCCTGTATATGTATTCTGGACATACCCAATCCCCCTTTATCAAGTACAGTTAATCCTCAATGTGTAATATGCTGGCAAATCCGGTCATATTCAGCACTTCCATGACCATATCATTCACATGTCTGAGCGTGAACTGTCCACCCTTTGAATTGGCGGTCTTCTGTCCCAGAAGTAATGTCTTGAGACCTGCACTGGATATATATTCTACCTGCGCGAAATCCAGTTCTATTTTGGAGCATGACTGAAATGTATTCATGATCACATCCTGCAAATCCTGTGTCGTCATGGCATCAACTCTGCCATCAACTTTAATGATTGTTCTGTCTTCTATTGTTTCTACTGTTATCTGCATTTCTATTCCCTTCCTTTTATTGTATATTTTTATCGTCTTAACGTCATATTTGTTACTGTAATATCCAGATCTGTTACTCTCGTCATGTCGCTGGTCAGTTCAGACTCGATTGCAACAGGAGATACCTTGTAAAACAAAGACAGTTTATTCCCTACATTGGGAAAATTCCATATCCTTGATTTCTCATCAATACTGATCTTCTGCATCTGTATCCGCAGATCCATTCCATTGACGGCATCCTTGTCCACTTCCTCCAGAGGAATCAATGGATAATCATAGAATGTCTGCATGACCTTACCAAGAATTCTCTGTTCCTGCGTAAGCTTATATCTTATATCGCCGCCAGAATATGCGGTAATCATGTAATACAGATTAAGATAAATCGGAGGTTTCATCAGTTTTTCCTTCTTGATTACCGCTGCTCCCTGCTGCCTGACTTCTTCACTTTCTTTTACATCATACAGGAAAAGCCCAAGAGAAATATCTCCATGGTCTTCCGGGCTGCATAACCCTACTTCGTTGGGATTGGGCAGAACCGCCGGTACAAGCTCTCTTTGTAAAATAGATACCAGCTTCTCTCCTACATCTGCAATAATTGTATATCTTCCCATATTTTCATCCCCCTAGCCCAGTCTGCTTGTTCCGTTAAGTGTCTGGCGGTTATTGAGTACACCCTGTCCGGTGCCTGACAAAAGTCTGTCTTTATCCATAAAGCTATATGTGTCCAGTCTTGAGAAATCTTTATAGAATATGAGTTCCACATGACTTTTAACCGGTTTGAACTGGTTGATCAGATACAGCAGCTGTGCCTGCACGCGCTCATTTCTTTCACGGTTCACCAGAATTACAATGTCCTGTTCATCACATCCATACAGCTTCTGGTATATTCTTTTATCTTCATGACTAATATACCCATCCAGTCTCTTGCGTTCCACAATAATGGCATCCTGTCCGAGTACAAGAGATATCAGCCGTCTGATACATTGCTTGGTTCCTTTTATTCTGTTCAGCTGATACGCTTCCCTGATCAGTCTGCGAAGTAAATCCTCTTCCAGAAATTCTCCTTCCAGTTCCAGTCCAAGCCAGTCTGCATACTGAGGTAATAATTCTGCCGGTGCCGTATCCGGGTCCAGATACTGATCTATATGTGATATCTCATTATCTATCTCGTTATATATGGAGGAAAAGACCGACATATACCGATGAAAGAAGCTGCCTTCTTCCTGATATATCTCTGGAAAAGTCTGCATGAAATTATCGCCCTGACTATCCAGAAACATATTGTCTATATAGCCTTCACCGCTGCCTGTAATCTCTATTGCAACAAACAGATATTCTCCCTGTAGGTCATATAACAACACATCTTCTCTGTTCGTTACCTGGATTCCCTCTGCATTGTCAAAGGCTCTCTTCTTATCAGCAACAGAAACTGTATCATCCATAAAGAAATGCTCCATGGCAGTCAGCTCTTCCTGTTCTTCATCCGCAATGTCCATGGCAAATGCCCGAAATACACAGATACAATCCTTATTCAGGTGAAGCTGCATATGGAATCGTCCCCATTTACTCTCTGGTGTGTAACTGCAGAATCTTCTAAGTATCATAAAATGTGTCTGTCCATCAGTCAGATATGCTCTTGCGTCATTTCCTATGGTTATTCCCTCATGGCAGTATGCTCTCCTGAGTTTTCCTTCTGTAAGGGAATATATCTTTCTCTCCTGCATAATCGTTCATCACCTCTATATCATTTCGTTCCAAGTTCCACTGCAATATCTCCCGGATAATACAATGCATTATGTGCAAGTCTTATATCGAGCCCATATATTGCAGAGGCAGCCATATTACCCGATACCAGTTTAAAATCATAAATCTCGTCCACGCACTCCAATGACTCCAATGCATGATATATATCATGGAAGCATACCGTCTCCCCAAATGAATGAGAAGCGCCTGTTCCATCCAGAAACTGACTGATTACTTTCTCTATAATCTCTCTGCAATTGGTAAAATGCTTCTTAACATAAATCATTCCATACACGGACACCGGAACATATACAGGCTGTTCTATTACGATTTTGGTCGTCAGCATCCTTCTCTCTTCCAGGTAATCATAGATTACCTTCTGATACAGGTCTGACAGTTCAGGATACTGTATGGGACTGTCAGGCTTTATTACCACATGGATTTCATTTGATTCCCTGGTAACAACTGCATTCATCTTATCAATCGCCAGCCCTGGAATCTGCTGAATCATGTTCTCACAGTCTGCCCGGGTCACAATGGTTGCAGGTGTCTGTATATCCAGTGCAAAACGCTTCCTTACATCTTCGATTTTTTCTTCATAATGACCAGGTTTTCCAGCTGCACAGCTTGTAAGACCAGCCCTGGGACAATGGGGTGACACGAACCGGGTATCCGGCAGAACATTGCCTTCATTTCCCTGATACAGGACATATTGCCCCAGAAGTATCTCCGCTCCCTCATATATGCCACAATCATGGATAATCAGTACATTATCTGTCCCCGATACACTGTATCTGACCTCGTCCTCATCCGTGCAATCCGGTTTTACAACATGGTATGTTTTCTCACTGTCTCCTTCTTCCCGCATAGCTACTATGACTGCGAACTGATCTGGCAGATCCTGATTAAAAGGAGGTAATTCCAGCTTCTGTTCATCATATCCATACAGTCTTCCAAGGCTGACATAAGGCATAACAGAGAGGTCTCTGCATACCACCAGGATATTATTCTCTGTATCATAATCTACATAAGTACTGTTTGTTGTAATACATTTGCGTCCAGTTCCATGTTTTATACATTCATAAGTACGGTCATTTCCCCTGCCCGTTGTATAAACATCCTGATATAGATGATACCTGCCGTCTTTTTCTTTCATGTAGACATCCAGAAAGCCTTCCTCCAGAAGATAATGGCATAATTCATACTCATTCTTTATATTTCCCATAAAAAGCGCAGACCTGGTATCCTGTTGCAGTACCTTAGTCAAAGGTCCCTGTATAGACCGAACCTGTGGGGGAATATCATATTGTGCTTTTGCAAAGCTGGCACGTATTACATATGCCTGCTGCTGTTCCAGATAAGTAACCTGTTCCAGACACTGTGGCATTGTAATATAAATATATCCACTGACCAGAAACTGATGTGTATCATCAACCGCCTGTATTGCCTGAAATCCTTCCTGTGTCAGAATCTCCCATTGAATCTGTGCAAAGGGATTCTCATCCTTTTCTTTAAAGGGATTTCTCCGATATAATTCCTTCACATCCACATACAGAATCATCTCCTGTGGATAAGACGGTAATCGGTCTATCAGAATATACAAGGCATCTTCCATACCAGGCTGTTCCCCAAAAAGCAGCACTCCACCCGGAATTCCCAACGGTTCGCTCAGTTGTGTCATGTCATATGTCTTATCTGCTCCAACACGATAGATACCTTTGATGGAGGAATTGAGAAAACGATGACCATACGGTAATTCATAACAAATGTCCTGTGCGTAGACCTTCTCTCCTTCTACCTGTTCGCTCTCCATATCCTGCAGGGCAGCTCTTTGTTTCAAATAAGCGGTTGCAGGCTCTCCCTCTGCAGGTTCAAAGCCTGCCAGGGCAAGTAATTTCCATTTGATCTTATCTGTAACCTCATTAATCTCACTTTGCTGTAAGGCGGAAAAAGCAGAAAGATTCTCAAGAATTGTAATTCCCGGTTCTGAAGCATTCAGATTCGTCCATTCCCTGCTGTATAATGGAATCTGTGCGATTGCTTCAGCCATGAACTGATCATAGTCCTTATCGTTCAGATTAATACTGCTTAACATACTTTTCCCCTCCGCACTTTATCTTTCACTTATATGTATCTGATGTTCACCATTGCAGCATATCATGAATGGATTATTCAGAAGCTGTTCCACATCTGTTTCATGAAATCCTGTTTCATCTGTATAGGAAGCTACTATAGTATAATGAGCAATATATGCTGTATCTTCCAACGTACTCAGCATACGGCGAATCTGCTTTTCTCCCGGTATTCTTCCTATTGCAATATCACTTTGTCCATTTTCATTTACAGGTTCAAAATATCGTGTGATTCTTTCCAGCCAGTGCTGCTTGATTTCCAGGCTTTTCCTTATATCGGAGACTGTAAGCCAGATATGCAGGGATATTTTTACAAATACCGGCTCTACAATCTGAATATCCGATGAGCGGCAGGTCATTTCACAACGTTGCAGCAGATGTTTTCTCAGCTTCTCTTCTATTGTCCTGAAGGAATAAGAACCTTTCTGATAATCCTTCATCAGCAATACCAGGCTGATTATATTCCTGTCACGCTGTCCATTTCTGGTAATGCCTGTAACACATGCTACCTGTGCAATAGTATTGGAATATAACTTCACTTCCCTGATATAATCATTCTCTGAGACAAGCCGCCGTCTGGCTCCCAGTATATTGCTGCCTCTTACCAGTGCATCCCTGATCTCTTCCATGGAATTCCCACCATAGGCATCTATGGGATTAAATATCTCATCTATGGCAGGTACTGCACCACGAAACTTATTTATATGATTGGCTGTTACATTACCAAGCACACCGTTACAGCAGGTTACTTTTGCCTTAAATGCGATACTTCTGGTATTCTGTGGAATCGCCGCAGTAATTCCATCGCCAAAAATAACTTCATGGTTCAATCTGTCAATCACATAACAGCGCTCCAGGGAAGAAGCCATATCAAAATTCTCTATTTCATGCCATAATACATAGAACTCTTCTATCTCTCCAAGGAAATTATACTCTGCTCTTACCTGTGAAGGCTTGTCTTTCAACAACTGCTCCATCTGAGGTACGGACAACTGCTCTCTCTCGTTCACCCATATCTCAGCAGAAAGAATCTGCTCTGCATGAAGAGAAAAATGCATATTTGCAGATGCTCTGTCTATATAATAATCCTGTTCTTCCTTCACTTCCCGGTTCTGCACTTTTACTGCATTCATATACAGATTCTGCACTATGGGGTATTGTCTGGTGTCTTTTGCAAAATAACCTGTTGTATCTGCTATTCTAAGCCAGTATCTGCTGACTCCTTCTACATCTGTCCTGGCAAAATCAGTAGGCGGCATGAACATAATAAGTCCTGAGTGTTCCATCTGACTCGTCTGGTCAATTATCTTTAACGGTTTGAAGCCTGATGCTGTCGAATAAGCGTAAGCCAGCTCCAATCCATGAAAATACTGCTGTTCCTGCATCTCAAAGAAAAAGGAAACAGGTCCTTGCAGGAATTTACGGTCAAAGCCCAGATACACATAATCCCCATCAGAAATTGCTTTTGGGAAACAGTTCACAACCTGTTCCATTCTTAATCTGCCACTAATATCTTCTATCTGATTACCATTCACATATCCGACCCACTGTGGCTGGATTCCTTTTTTCTGGTACTGAACCTTGAATCCTGTGTTTTTTAATATGGGATAATAATAGACTGCATCCTGCAAATAACAGTTATCTGCCCTGACGATCTGGATTCTGATGCATTTTCCCTCATATCCTCCCTGTGTAGTCGGCTCCCAGTCAGAGGGTACGACGAAGGTCAGCTCCTGCATACCTTCATGAGCCATATCTGCAAAAACAGAAGTCATATTATGTTCAAGTGGAAGTGCCTTCCAGCCTTTTCCATTGAAATATTCAATAGAAACCTCCTGTATCCAACATTCATACCGTAATGGCAATACCGGTGCGGCTGGTTTGCGCTTCACAATGGAAAGATTTGGCTCATGTACCGCAGTCTGTTGAATCGTAAATTCATCAAAAGACAGTTCAAACTGCAAAGTAACTCTGGCATTTACCTGTTCAAAAAGATATTCCTGACCGATATAGCACTCATCATACAATGCCGGCTGTTTGCCAAAAGGCGTGCACTCTGATGCATCCAGTTCTATTTTATTATTCCATAAGAAATCAGGCGTTTCTTCCTGATGGTCATGTATGATCTCTACCTGTTTAAGATTGACAGATATTCCTGTTCTATTCTTCTTTTCTATCACGATAGAGGATATGGCTTCCGCCTCTGGCTCTAACCCTTCATTTGACCTGTGCAGATAAATGATATCTCCATCTTTACTGATACTGTCAAATTCACGCAGTCCTTCTTCGGTTAAATAAGAAAAGGTAAATGCTCCTGACAAAAGTGTATCTATCTCTTCTTTATCCTCTGTCTTCAGACACAGCCCCACCGTATCTTCATTGGCTCTGAGCAGATATGGATGACGAATGACTAATTCCTGCCTGTGAATATTCTTTCCCTGGTCACAGAATAAAGGATAATTGCCTGTATATTCTCCCATCTGATCTTCAATCTGCTGGAATTGTCCATTCACCACATCTACCTGTGGAAATCCACCCATAAGAGGTATTGCTGCTGATCTGCTGCCTGAGACATTAAGTATATGCGTCAGTCTTGCCCCTGAGACATACAGATCATTGAGAAATTCAAAAATGATCTCCTCGCCATTTTCACACTCGCCGATTACTTTTGTCCCTTTTTTGAGAGGAATCCCTGTCTCCAGGCTTTCATTGACCGTCAGTGCCACAACAGCCTCTGATGGCTGGGCAGGCCGCAGGGATATTCCATACATATTGGCAAACTCCGTATGATATTTCTCTATTACTCTGTTCAGTTTCTGGATATTGGCTGCGGTCTGATTGGCAAAGATCAGACCAATTACGGAACCTGCATCTGGAGAAGTGGTATCGAATTTCCATTCAGGTGTATAGGACTGCGCCAACATCTGCATCTGATTCAGAATATCGCTTCTTCGTCTGCTGTCAATTTTATAGCTTTCCTCTTTACTCTTCATCCTGCTCTCCCTCTTCCTGCGCATATAAATAGAATGGGAATACCAGATTGTCCTGTGTATTGCTCTCTGCAATCGTGTATACAATATTAATAATCAGGCAGCCCTTATCCAACTGGGGATCAATGGAAACATCCACCTCTGATATACGTGGCTCCTGTTCCAGAATAGTTTCTTCCAATTCCCGTGCCATCATATTAATTCTTGTAACTGAAGTATCCATAAATGTATAAGACAGGATATTACTGCCAAAATCCGGTCTGGTGAAGCGTTCTTCCTTTTGCGTCATCAGAATGATATAGACCGATTCCTTTACACTCTCTTCTTTCTCAGCCATAACAAATCTTCCTGTTGCCTGGTTGATCTGCAAGGGGAATTTGATTCCTTTCCCCAGATATGCCTTATCCTCCATGTCTTGTCCCCCTTTGACTCTGCTATCCTATCTTGACCGGTTTGCCCTCGATCAGCACCATACCACTGCTTGAATTCTTCAATGAGGAGGTGGCACTGACAGTTGTCTGTTTGCCGGATAAGGTTGCATTTCCATCCGCTTCAAGGCTGAGATTCTTAGAAGCTTCTACAGATACCTTATCTGCTTTTATTTTAATGCTTCCACTTTCTCCATTCATTTCTATGGAAATGGAATCTCCTACTGTAATCTGTAATTTCTGCTCTGCGTGAAGCGTTATCCTGCCGCTTTCTGTTGCCATTTCCACAAAACAGTTCTTATCCTTATCCATAACGGTAATCTTCTTATTCTCGTTATCAAATACCATCTGATGCCTATCGTTTGCTGTGGAAATAGTGATTTTATCCGTATTACCTTCCTCCTGCTCGTCATCCCAGAAGGTAATGCGGCTGCCATTCCTCGTCTGTATCTGTTTTATCTGATTTTTTTCATTGGCTGACTTTTTGAGAAACTGGTCCTTATCCCTGGGAATGCATCCTATGACATAGGGTTTCTCTATATTGCCATCTTCAAATACCAGTATTACCTGATCGCCCTTCTCCGGCAGGAAGTAATGTCCCCATTTTCTGCCCATGTACGGCATTGCCACTTTTGCCCATTTGAGCTGATTAGCCTGTTCATCCCTTACAGGTATATTAACACACAGTCTGCCCGGCATCTGTTCACTGTAATTCTCTGCTACCACACCAGCTACTGCACCAAAGATACGTGCATCACCAAGTTCTGTTTTTACAACCTGTTTTTCCGTTATTTCATCAAAAATATCAAAAAGCGCCATTTCCCATATTCCCCCTAAGACAATGCTGCCGCAACGGCTGTGATATATGTTTCATATCCATATGCATCAGATATTGTATGATTGGCATGTTCCACATAGAAAATATTATCACATGGGCTGCCAAATCCAGTCAGCTTGATAAACTGTCCCGGTTTGATCTCCGGCAGACCAATACAGGTGCATTGTAACGTACCAAACCGGTAGGAAATATCTTCCATAATAGAATCCGCCCGGTTTTGTGCCAGTTCCTTGGTAATTGCATTGGCATCCACTACCACTCTGGAGGTCTGATTGATCAGACCTTTTGCTTTGTTTCCAGTGGATATCTTATTACTGACATTTGCCTTGGCTGATACGACCTCTGCTCTTGCGGTATCCATTCCCCTGACTTCCACAGTCCTGACAAGTCCTGTTATATCATAAGATATATCGTAATATTGAATTCCCCTGTCCATTCCAAGCTCCAGTATATTATCCTTCTGGGTGTCTTTCCCTTTTCGGAAATATACAACGCCTGCATCTACATAAAATTCATAGTGGAATCTCTTGGCAGCTTTTATAATAAATTCATAATCACTTTCTGATACCATCTCAATGCTTGAGGACAAAAGCTGTTCATTCTCTGAGCGGTCCGGAGTATCCTTTATCTTTAACTCTGTATAGATTCCATCTGCCTGCATTTTCTGATATATGGGCTTGCGAAAGATCTCCCTGACTGCATCTGCATAGTTCCTGGCTCCCATCTGTCTTGCAAAGCTGTTGGACATCATCATTCCCTTAACATCCATTGCAGATACTTCTACATGATGCATGTCTCCCTGCTGATGCAGAAATCTGACCTGTGAGATGAACCCTACAAAGACTGTGGTAAGCTGATTGGCATATCCGACTGCAATGGATATGGAGCTTCCAAGAAGCAGATATTGTTTACATTTGGCAAAAAGATACTGCTTGTCTTCCTGATCGTATACATTATAGATTGAAAACCTGGCAATGGATGCTTCCAGGCCCGTACTCAGATCTATCTGCATATCAGCCAGCACCAGATGCGCTGTATTTTCAGAGAATACATTACCATTCACCGTTACAGATACCATTGGATATGTAAATTCTTCATACTTCTCTTTCAGCTTCGCATAATCCGTTCCCATCTTTTTCTCCCATTACACTACGAAATTTCTTTGTTTTTCCGTTCCTTTTCAATCTTTTTAAAGTTCTTGGACACTTCACCTACTGTCATTTTGGTCTGAATTGTTATATTCATGCTTCCACTTGTAGGATTGCCCGTTGCATCAAACATATCGTATTTTCCGGAAAAGGCTACGATCTGTCCCCTGATCTGCATATTCGCCCAGGAAAATTTCACCATTTTCTCCGGTGTACTGTAGAGCATATTCAAAAGCAGCTCCATCTGTTCCTTTACAGAAGTATCCAGCGGATATTTGGAATGAAACACCAGCTCAAAAGACATTCTTACCGTACTGGATGCCGGTACTGTCACTATTTTATTTCCATTTTCATCCTTCGTCTCATTCTGTTCTGAAGTGCTTCCCTCTATTTTTATGGAACGCGGGTTGTACTGCACAAGCATTACCCCATCTGTTATTCCTCTTTTTTCAATTCCAAGAGCATCCTTCGCTCCCTGAATCACCGGTGTTAATTTGCCCGGTTCCTTTAACAGCGGGTCCAGTACTTTTTTGTGAAGGGCATCTGATGCCTTGGTCGTGATTGCATTGGCTTTGTCCTTGTCTTCAAAATGATTTGCTTTACCGCTCTTGTAATTCTCTATTTCCAGAATTGCCTGATGAACAAGTAACTCTCCTATTGCGCTCATGCCTTTGGATTCTGTTGCCATTCCATCACTCTCCCCAGGTTATTTTTATGTTATTTCCATTGTCATATCCACAGTTGCCCTGACTGGAATCCCCAGCGCATTGAACATGGTATATTCTGTAGAAATTCTTTTGATTATTCCTTTGTAATACATTTTGCCCCAGCAGAAAGTAACCTGTCTGATATAGGGATTCTTAATCATACTCAGGAAGCTCTCTATTTCAGGCTGCACACTGGAATCTATATAAATACTTCGGTCAAAGACCAGCTTCATACTGACAGATAATTTCTTCTGTGCTTTCTCTGCATTTGCAACTTCCACATCACCATTCTCTTTTTTATCAATACCCGCTTTCTCCTTCTGTGCAATCTCTTCCCCTGAATGAAAATCCAGGGACGCGGGATTGAACTGTACTTTGATTGTTTTGCTCTGCGGTTTGGAAGACTTCATCCCTGCCTTAATTACGTTCATTCTTTTTGAAGCCAGTCCTGAAAGAATACTCTTAGTACTTGATGTCTGCACGGTATTTATATGACCTTCTCTACAGTCCTTTAAGATCAGATATGCCGTTTCCAGGACACCTGCTCCGCTATTTTCACCGGACAATTCGCCATGGGCAACAGCATTGGCAGAATCCAAAAGAGAAAAATCCATTGATTAATACCCCCTTCTTCTTCGCTCACTCAGCAGCCTTTTTTCAATGTCACGATATACCTGTTCCGAAATCGTATGTAAATTCGTCTGTAATTCTCTATGAATCATATTTTCTACGATCTGTTGACTTTCTGTCATGATTTCTTTTTTGGTCTTTTGAATCTGATTGATCACAATATGCTCAGTCTGTTCTGTCGTTTCATTCTGTATTTTTACTTTCCTGTTTGCCTCAAGCTGATTCAAGACCTCTTCCACAACTTCCTGATTTATCTGCTCTTTCTGCTGATGGATCAGAGATACCTTCTCTTCTTCTTTTCTCTCCATTTTAGGAAGAACTGTCTGCGTCAGTGTTTTCTCAATATGCTGCAAGGGCAGCAGGATTTCTGACTCTGTATGTCTCAGTACCGTTTTCTTCTCTATTGTATCTGTCACTTCTGATTGTACATATTCAGAAATCGTTTCCTGTTCTTTCTTATATATGTTCTGTTGTTGGAGCATAACGTTCTGTAAGGTTTCCACCAGTATTCTTTCCTGATTCTGCGCTCTCTTTATAGAATCAGGGGATGTATTCTGCACTGTTGCTGCCTGTGCGGTAATCTCTTCTACTATCTTCTGTAGTGTATCCACCGTTGTCTCCAGCGTCTTTTGTTCTGTCTTTTCTTCTGTTGTTCTCTCTATTCCAAGAATGTCTTCATATACAGTTCTTGTTTCCTTGTCTGCCAGACGTAAATATTGTTCTATTTCCTGTGAAACCGGCTTTTCGATTCTGACAGAATTCTGATATATTTCCTCAAGTACTTTCTCCGGCTGTTGCAGGGTCTTTAGCATATCCCGCATTGCCGATTTCCTGTCTACCATTACTTTCTTTACTACAGTCCTGTTATTATTCTGCTGCTGTAGTTTCTTCTGCATTTCAATATTCTGTTCATTCATACGATACAGATATTGCGCATACTCTTCTTCATTTGTGATCTGGACATGATGTTCGGTATTGTCATTTTGATGTACAAGCTGCAGGGTATCCTGTTGTATATCACAGGATTGCTGCAGGTTTGTTTCATTTGTTTCTGTCTGTATATCCTGCAGGACTTTCCGGGTTATATTGTTCTCTTCTGTATAGTCATATTTTCTGTTATCCGTCTGCCACGTTATATTATTGACTTCCTGTATGTTCTGGTTAAGGCTGTGATTCCTTTCAATATTTTGGATATCATGAATCTCCTGATTATTCTGAAATGACTGCTCCAGCTCATCCTGCTGTAGCTTCACTTCCTGTTTATGCTGCATCTTTAATGCATGTATATCTATATTCTGTAAATGAAGCTCACTAAGTGATTCTTCATAATTTTCGCATTTATGATAATAATAGTTCCATATATTTTCATATGCCGCTGACTGCTGCTGCAAAAACTGTAGCATGGAATTTTCCTTCTCGTAGTTCTGTATCAGCTGCATATTCTGAATCCTGTCCGCAGCTTCTACCTGCTGCTGTAGATTCTGGTTTTTAAGTAATGTCATGATCGTGCTGTTCACGAAGCTGTTCTGCTGCTCTACATTCTGTTCATACAGCTTTATGTTCATATCCTGTAACATCTCAATCAATGACAGTTCATCTTCTGACAGCTGTGTCATGTTTTGTTCATATACATGTGTCATCTGTGAATGACTGTGATATTCTGCCTGATTTCTCTCAAATCGCTGCACAGTGTCTAAGGAACTCTGGTACAAAGCACTGGTAAAATTAATCCAGGCAGGATGATTTTTTATCTGCTGCCTTAATTCATACGTTTCATTCGATATCAGATTGCTCAGTATGGCAGCTGACAGATTTTTCATAATATTATGCTGGGTTATTTCGTTCTCCTCAAAAGTCATTTCTTCATACTGATTATGAGACTCCCATATTGCCGGAGAAGGCTGTTGCAGCACATGCTGTCTTAACTGATACAAATGAATCGTATCAGCCTGTTGAATGGCAGGTAATAATTTCGCCTGCTGTTCGGATATAATGTGCTTTGCATTGAAATTTACCAGATAATCATATATCGTATTGGAACTCTCCGCTGTGTGCAGATGTTCAAATACAATATTGTGCAGATTTGCTGTTTGAGAAGCTTTTTGTTCTTCTTTCGTTTGTTCGGGCAGCTTTGCTTTATTTTGTGTAAGTAAATTGCTGACAACATGAGTCAGGGATCTCCCTGTTTCAAAATACTTGCTTACCAGCTCCTGTGTCAGTTCATTCTTTTTTATGGATTCTGTGACCTGTTTTACAAAGGATGCCACATCCACAATTCCTATTTTCTGTAAAAAGGATGTGATATACACCTCATCCTGATACGTGAACTGATCTGTATGTAATAGCATAATACGGTTGATAAACTGATTCACCGCTTCTATTTTCAGGTTATTCTGATTGATGAGATTATTCTCTACTGCCATAGTCTGTTCGTTTCCCATGGCAACATAGATATCCGGCTCCTGAAGTGTCATATGGAATAAATCTTCCGCAGATATGGACAGATTCAGCAGCTGATAATTTCCCCTGATTTTCTCATTTAACTGATCATTTACCGTTGTGATCTGTGCTACACTATGCAATTGTAACGGACTTTTTAACATCAGCATTTTATCTGTCCCCTTCACACACTATTTTACAGATTTTTTAAGGTTCTGGCACTTCTTGTTTCCGGCCACTTCCTGCTGTTTTGCTCCATTTCATTTTTACGGACTTCATTTGTATTCGTTATGGCATGCCTTTTCCCTTCGCCGAGATAGTTCTTGCCTGCTTTATCAAAGCTCCAGTCTGCCTGTGGTTCATCTTCGCTGGCAGAATATAAGTAGACCTGCTGGTATGCAATCGTTGTTTTTTCCACCATTAAGCCACTTCTTTCCGCATCCAGTTCACCATATGTCTTATTCAATACGGTACACCCGGTAAAATAGAAGGTCAGCTTCGCATTTTCAAAATCATCACTATACCGTGAGACATAGAGTATAATGGGAAGTGCCGGCTGACTGCCGACTGTGAGCGGGTCAAAGAACTTGGCTCCCACATACCGCTCTACTACAAAAGATTGTATTTTCGTTGTAGGCTTCTGTCTCAAATACACATAATCATTTACTCCACCTGCCTGAATCTGCTCATATTCCTTTTCATTGGTAAAGCCACTGATTCTGAAACAGGGCAGATCATAGACTGCATTTATTCTGAGCAGGAAATTATTATTCAATATCGGACTTCTTCCTGAATCTTCCACTATTGATGCCATAGTACGTTCCCTTCTTTATCTGGTCGGTTTCCATTCAAATATATTTTTCTCTTTTTTCGTATCCGAGGGAGTCAAACTGCTGTTTATATCTGATATTTCCCTACACCATTTTCGTCTCATCACATGATCCATACCCAGTACAGAATCATCACTCCAATGGAAATAGTAAGATATAAATGCCATTTCTTTATACATTTCTTCCTGAGGATAAAGTTTTATCCCTCTCGCGTAAAATTTAACGGAACCTCATGGGTACAGCCACACTCCGGGCATACAACTTTCATTGTCACTGCTTCTACATTGTTGATCTTCTGATACATATCCTGTAAAAATGCCATATCTGCTGTAAAAAGCTTCTCAATCAATGCAGGTGTTACCATCTCCACACCTTCTAATTCTGTTACGACCTTGGATAATAAAACGATAGTAAGATAAGAAGGATTGCTCAATACTCTGGGATCTCTGGTCGAGCTGATCTCATCACCTGCTGTAGCCAGTCTCATTTTACCCCGCTTATGCAGATTCCCGCTCTGATCCATATACCCCTTAGGTAATTCAAATTCATAAATTGTCTGTAGTTCCATCCTAATTCCCCCTAATGTAACAGGGCATTGTCTAAAAAGCCAATACCCTGTCATTCATTTGTCCTAAACACTTGCTAGTTTGGAATCACCAGTTCCTCATATGCAATTTCTACAGATTCAATTGCTACTTCATTCGCTGTAGAATTCAGATCTGGAGCTGTGTATTTTGTAACCCATGCGTTCGTTAATACCCATACTCTTGTTCCTGAAATACTGGTTACAGCTGTTGCAGGTGTACCTGCATTGGTATCAATTAACTCAATTGACAGCTTTGTTCTGGGCATTTCTCCTCTTGTTTCACTTACACATTCCTGAATCCAGGTCTTAAATGCATTATCAATGGTATAGCCCATTTTCAGAGTAACATTTCCATGCTTTACAAGTCCTGGAATCTTTACAGGAGCCATACTGTGAGCATTGCCCTGTCTGAATTCAATTACATCTACTGTTGCTTCTATACCACTCACTTCACTGAATGCTGCTGTACCGCTTACGGAATCCGCGGTAACCAAAAAGTTCATTTTTGTTAACGGATATGCTAATCCTGAACCATTATCATAAGTTGCCATACTCAATCACTCCTTTTTATTCTTCTGAACCACCTGCTTCTGCAGTGAACTGTGTTACTCTAAAGATTACAAACTCTGCCGGTCTGGATGGTGCGATGCCAATATTGCAGATCAAACGGCCATTTGCGATATCATCCTTTGTCATAGTGGATGGTCCTATTTCTACAAAATAGCTTTCTTCCGGTGTTGCGCCTGCCAACATACCGCTTCTCCACAGATTTTCCAGGAATCCATTGATCGTGATGCTTACTCTTGTCCATAATGTTGCATCATTTGGCTCAAATACAACCCAATTGGTATTTGCCTTGATACTTTCTTCCACATAGATGAACAATCTTCTTACATTTACATATTTGTATGCGCTGTTGCTGCTTGCAGTTCTTGCGCCCCATACACGGATTCCCTGTCCCGGCAGTTTACGGATCAGATTGACACCAGCCGGATTGAGAATATCCTGTTCTCCCTTATTAAAGTTGATATTCAGGTCAGAACACATTACCGTCTCATTTGCCGGAGCCTTATGTACGCCTCTTGCGATATCTGTTCTTGCATAGATTCCCATAATAGCTCCTGATGGTGGGAAGTAGCCTGCCTTCTGTGTAGAACGGTCAAAATTCTGAATCCATGGATGATACATTGCAGCATAGGTACTGTCGATCATTTCACGGTATTCAATCAGCTCTTTGGTCTTTGCACAATCTCTTGGCATATCAATTACTGCGAAACGGCTCTTTAAATTCTCACAATGAGCTACCAGAGATACAATGACATCCGGCATGGTGATTCCCGGCACAGCCAGCATGCTTACATTATCATTCTCTATAAAAGCCTGAATACCTGTTCTGTTGCCAGGTCCATTATCTACACCAATGAAAGTACCTGCTGTTACTTCAGAAATATTGCCATCGCTGCCACCGCTTAATGTAATAATTCCCTTAGCGGTGTCCTTACCAAAGACAGCTTCCAGTGGATTGCAGATATCATCACAAGGATCTACTGTAACCTGAATCAATTCGCTCTTCTGAAGCTTGCTTACAATATAATTAGGAGAACTGATGTTAAAGCTCAATCCTGTATATACTTCATTTTCTTCGTTATAGCGAACCTGCATATCTGTCTCTACAAGATAAAGAAGCTTCTGTGGAACCAGTCCTGCGTCTACAGGATCCTGTGCAAATTCCTTTTCAAATGTAATGGTATTGTCAAAAATAGAACGGATGCGATTATATTCTTCCCCAAATACAACAATATCTCCTTCCAGGAATCCTGCTGTACTCTTGGCTGTATACACTCCATCACCAACTGCCTCTACAAGCTGTAATTTCTTCTTGGCAGCCTGTGAAAGCATAATCTGTACTTTATTGCCCCAGGTACCTTCATTGGCTGCCTTAACATGAAGAATTCCTGCATCAGCCTGTGCCTGTTTTGCTCCCGGTGCTGCTACTCTGGCTACGTAGCATCTTGTTCCTCCATTACTGAAGAACTGTTCTACGCTGCTTGCAAGATAGCGGTATTCACCATGTGTAAATTCGCTTAAATATCCTCCAAACTCTCTCAGGAATGAGGCATAATTGGTAATCAGGGAAGGTGCCCCTTTTGTTGCTCCCTTTACTGCCATTCCTACAAAACCTGCAGTACTGGTACCAACTCCTTCGATTGAACGTGGTGAATTATCATATTCTTCCACATAAACTCCCGGTGATAAATACTCTGCCATTTTGAATCTCCTTTCATACATAAAATATATTCTTGATACTTAGATAACAAATTTCTTTTGCCCAGGATTCACAATGCTAAGTGCTCCCATGTATGCACATCGTGCTGTGGATTCACTGGTCAGACACGGCTTGCCACCTGCTAAACATTTGCCCTGTGCTGCATTCCATGTTCCCTGAATACAGGGTATACACGGCTGTGGTGTAAGTACCCCCAGGGCTGCTGATGTTGCCGCTGCTACTTGTGGATTCTGTAGTGATGAACACATACCCATACTTGAAATATTGACCAATGGCATCACATCCTGTATTGTTGCGACAGGTTTTCCTTCCGCCAGTACAGTCTGTTGTGATGTAACAGTCAGTTTCCCCGGTTGTGAACCAAATGAACATGCGATCATGGCATCTGCTACAACAACTGCTCCCACTAATTTCCTCCTTTCTCAAGTAGTTTAGAACTTAGTTCCTGTGATTTTTCAATCACTGTATCATTTACGAGTACAGAATAATCTGTACCGGAAATGTCTGATACCTGGCAGCCAAAAGTTTTACTGATATAAGAATTCGGAAGATAAATCCTGCCTTGAAATGCTGCCTGCACATCCATAGTCTCTTCTTTTCCATCTTCCCTGCCTACCGTATTATAAAATGTTGTAAAAGTATAGAATTTTGCCCCTCTGGATAACACCGCTGTCTTTCTGGTGTCATTCCATAAGTATCTGTAACCTGCAATCTGGGCTACAACCTCAGCAGGTGCGTAGGATTCTCTGTTTTCTTTGTAACTTTCAAATATATCATCGTTTCCACTTTCCATTGCCTTAATGATCTGTGCATCCAGCACTTCTTTAATCTCACTGCTTTGTGTCTCTTCATAGCTCTGTGAAAGTGCAAGTATTGCTGCATCCTGATCTGTCTGGGACATTTCACCATCCAGACTGACACCCATCTCTTCTTCAAGTGTGGCAATTGCCTGATCTGATGATATATCAGAAGCTGTCTGTGCCGTCAGACTGTTCAGGTCTGCTTCTTCAAGAGTCTGTTCCATCTGTTGTATCATATCATCATATTGATCCGCATTTCCAAGATACGATTCAGATACCATCTGCTGATAGATATCTTTCATGGCATTTAGAGCAAGAGAAGAACCATCCTGCATCATGCCTCCCAATCCATCTATACAATCGGTAATCGCCTGCATTGCAGAAGCTGATGTATCGCCTTCTTTCAGATAGTTCATAGCCTCATTCTTCATGCCGAGAATATTGGATGCTTCGCTTCCATCTGACATATCAGCAGAAGTGCTTGCTATCTGTGCATTTATATCAGCCAGTTGTTCCTGTAGGCTATCATCCTCTGGATGCTCTGCTATCTGTTTTTCCAATGTACTTTTCTGTTCTGTTAAAGAGTTCAGCTTACTCTCTGCATTTTTCTCCAGCTCTGCTATTTTCTCATCTACTACTGCAATCTGTATCTCCAGCTTCTTTGCCGTATCCAGATTCAGACTGTCCAGTGCTTCCAGCTGCTGTTCCTGCAAATCCGCCTTTTCTTCATACAGGCTGTCCGTTTCTGTCTGTGTGTTTCCTTCTTTTTTAACCTTTACAAGGAGGTCATTCAACCACGCAATATACTGATCTACTGTGTTCTTCATGGCACTCTGATATGCATCCTGTTTTATCTGCCTTGTAAAAACGGAAGACTCCTGAATCCTTGTCAGGACATATGATCTGGCTGCCTCATTTTCCAGTCTGTCTGTCTTACTCTGAATCAGGAACTGAAGTTCGCTTCTCACTGCATTTACATCTGTCAGATCCTGTTTTATGATATTTTCCAATGCGGCATGGGAAGCATTCTCTCCTGCCTTGGTCTTATACAATGTACTTTCTCCCTGGGATAATATCTGCTGATATTTCACATCTGCCTTGGCTATCATCTCTTCTGCAAGAGAAAGCTCTGTACTCCGCTTTACTATCTTACCGTCTATAATGTGTTTGAGGTCGATCAGTTTTGCATTGATACCATCACAGGAAGCATAATTATGGGACTGTGCGGTGTTGATCAGATTCTGTGACAATTCATATTCTGTAGCTGATAACACGGTACTTCCCTGTTCCAGCATTTTGCCCTGGGCTTCTGTCATACTCTCGGATACGGATGACTGTGCATTTCCGATTGCAGTAAGAAGGGCATCATCTATTGTATAAATGGTGTCTTCCTCGTCGTTTTCACCTTGCTTGGTCTTGGTATCTGCGACATTGGTCTGTAGATTCTCCAGCGCATAATCCACTATGGTAAAAACTGCTCCCTTTCTTGCTGCATCAACCTTCTCCATAACATTAAGTACAGACTCTGTTTCCGTTGATGATGCATCATTATTGACAAGCTCCTCATAATAGCCCTGCAGTGCATCCAGCTGTTGTTCATATAATTCTGATGCACTTGTCTTTACTTCTGTCTTGAAGAAATCACCCGTCAGCTGCAGATTACGCTTCACCGTTTCATCTTCGCTTTGGGATTCCTTCATTGTATCGTACTGGAGCTTTAAGGGTTCCAGTTCAGCCATGCTTTCCAGCTCATATATGGGATAAATATTAAATATGCATACCGACTGATTCGTCTGTAAATCATATGTGATCCTGTCAGATTTCGTATGATGGGTAAAATACAGGCTTCGTATATCATCATTTGAGACAATTACTCCATCAGTCGTAATATCCTTTAACGATTCTGCATCTGTGATATCATACCAGAGTCCTCCTGCCATTTCAGACTTATAATAGACCCTGTCCTGTCCAGAATCAGAAGCTGACTGCTTGGCTATTTCATATAACTGGTCATTCATTGCATGCAGATAGATCAGATGTGTACCGATGATCAGCGTTGAATTCTCAATTTCTTCAGGATTAATCCGCACTGCACGGCTCGAATCAAATAATGCATTTGATATCAGGTCTTTTTGCCAGATCAACAGCATAACAACAGCTAAGGCTGCTGCAAGCCCGGCTATTTTCCATCTTGGTCTGTGCTTTTTCTCATGTAATGCCATATGCGAATTCCTCCTTTCTACGTGATTATTCTATTATTGTAATAGATGAACTTCCTGTGTTGAACATGCCCTGATACAGTTCCTGTTCCTGTGAATCATAAAATATAATATTCAATCCAGACAAATCTCCTACCAGTAATGACAGGTATGTAAATTCTTCATCAATTGGAATCAATTCATCCCCATTAACTGCATTTCCATCCGTATCTGTCAATCTGTAATATGCTATTTGTTCTGAATCCTTAGGGGTAATTTTCATGCTGACTGTATTCGTAGTCTTCTGTAACGTGTAGATATAGGTAGCAACTGTCTGTACACTCTCCTTATGTTCTAACGTATATCCTCCATTTATGGGAAGCTCTGCCTGATTAACAGAAGAATCTATCTCTCGCACATCCACCAGCTCCTGTCCGTCATACAGAAATATCTGTGCCTTATCGACCTGATCCAGATCAAGTGCCAGATGCTCCAGTTCTTCGTCAATCGGTGTAACATCTCCTATCTGCATATCATTGACATAGAGTGCATAATCTGTAATATCCAGTGAATAATTATCGGGGATGCTCACTCCCATCACAAAAATGTTGTCTTCCACTCTGTAATTAATATAGTAATAGGCTTTGCCTTCCAACTCCTTAGCGATAAAGCTGTTGCCTCCCTGTGCGGCTTTCATATCTACATCCGTACCCTCAAGATATGCTGTGATTCCTCCACATGTCAGCCTGTCATAGGAATATAACAGCTGTGTATATTCAGCAAGCAGATCCAGTGTCTCAGATTCCTGATTTCTGTATTCTTCCTGCAAATCACTCAATTCTTCATAGCTTACCTTGCCCAGTAGATTCAGCCTGGTATTCTTCTCAACTTCCTGTTCTAATATATCGCAGCTTTTCTGGGCGTCATTATATGCAATCTGAGCAGTCTTTAGCGTCTCAAAACCCGATTTCACACTATTGGTCAATTCATCCTGTAAAGAATTCTGTTCTTTCAATGCATCCATATATTCCAAAGCGCCTGTATACAATGCATAGGGGTCATCCTCTACATATCTGGAACCATCTACAGCTCCTTTGAACCATTCCTTCTTAATACGGATAAAAAGGATTTTTTTTGTTCCATTCCAGGGTGCATCTACATTGTCAAGCATCTGCTTGTAAGCATTTTTGAAAGCTCCACTGTCCACGCTGTCCCCGGCTTTGATCTGATTGATAAAAGGCATAATGTTGTTCATTTTATTTCCATATTGGCTGCGCATCATGCTTTCCATCATGTTCATTCCTGTATACGCCAGTCTGGTATCCATCTTGGCTTCATAATATGACTGGTCATTGTCCAGCGTATACTGGATGAGATTATCCAGTATATTTCTGGGAATATCTGCCTGCTGCAACGGATTCTGGAATGTATATCCCGTTGTCACATCCTGATTTATCAACTTGGATAATTTACTTTTATTTGTTTCAAAAGACCTTTTCTGCAAAGAAATATCTGTTGTCAGCCGGTCAATGCTCTGCTGTAATTTATCAATATCCGACTGGGTTGCTTCTCCTACTGCAAGTCTTGCCTGATTCCTGGTCAGTGTTGTCTGTGCCTGTTCCAGGTTTTCTTCCAGGAATGCGATTTTCTCCTGATTGATATATATCTGGACATATAAGTTGGATACCGATTCTTTCGTTTCCAGCTGGTCATCCAGAAGCTGATGCTGTAATGAGGATATTGTACTTGTAATCTGAAGCGGCTTATACTGCCATTCATATTCATCCGCAAGTGTAGGCTGCTCCGGGAACTTAAACGACAGAAGCGGTGTCCATCGAAACGTAGACATATTTTTCTTCTTCATCTGTATGGATTTCACTGCAGCTGAATATTTAATCTCCTGTAATTCTATCTTATTGAGTATTTTAACTCTCTTGGAGGATTTTGCGATTGCTACCTTCTGTGCCTGTTGAAGAGACAGTGTCTTATCTGCTGCCTGTACAACCATATTTTCCTGTGTAACCACCGTGCATGTAATCAGGGATGTAAGAAGTACAGTAACGATACATTTCTTTATTTTCTTTGTCATGTACTTCCCCTCCTTTGCATTACTTCATTTCTATCATATAAAAGTCAAATGTCGTATCCTTATCCTTGCAGAAGAATGTATATATCACATCATCCGTCTCGAACACGTATATATATGCCTGATATTCTCTGTCAAAAGCTGTAATGCTTGTTACTTCATCGAAGACTTCTGACTGCGTCAATTCTGCCTTGCCATACAATGCATCTTTGCCAAATTCTTCACATAATACATTAAGTGATATCTGATCCTGTTCAGTAAGATATGTATTTCCTTCATATATAGGCGCTCCCAGAGCTGTGCGTACATCAGGAATCGTCGTACACCAGCTGCCATTCAGCATAGCACCTGCCTCCAGCACATATACAGCTTGAACTGTCAGTGTATCTTCCAGACTTGTACCATTGTTCTGTGCATAATAAACGGTATGAATATCATGTAAGGACACACAGTACGCAGCATCACTTTCATAGATATTCCATTTACCGGTATACATCTGTGATATCTGCTCTGTATTTTTTCCAAGCAGCTCCTGATATAGTACTTTGTCCTTGTTAAAATTGCCGGTATAGGCTGGCTCTCCTGCACTGTTATATAACGTGCCGTTTCCACTTCGGCTGCCCTGGCTGAATTCACCTTCATATTCCAGAGTGCCGTTCTCCCTATACAGCTTTCCTTCACCTTCATACAGGTTATCACGGAAATGTCCTTCGTATTGTTTTATATCATTACTATAATAAGTAGTGCCCTCTCCGTTATATGCATTGACATCGAATTCACCGACATACACCAGGTTGCCTTTGGGATCATACAGTGTACCATTTCCCTTAACCTGTCCATCTGCGAAATCTCCAACATATGCCACATATCCTGATTTTCCCAGAATCTGTACTTTTCCATTGACCATTTTCAATGGAATGGAATTATATTTATATGTTTTATATGGATTATCCGTATGTCCTCCCGATGGTATGACATTTATCAGGAAACAGCCTCCCGCCACACATACCACCACAGCAATTGCAAAAGCAAGCTTCTTGCTGACCAGCCATCCAAAGCAGGAATAATAATCTGATTCATCTGATGGTCTGACATTGAACAGCTTTAAGAAAAAAGTCCTGATCTGAACCAGTAATCTATTCTTAATATAACTGGGTGTAAGCCACAGCTTGACTTTTGTTAAAATGGGATTGATCTTCGCCTTTATGGAGGTCCACATGATTTGAAATAAATTCATGACCAGCCCTCCTTTCAGCTTTCATGGTGAGAAAACAACGCATGTTTTGCATTCTGGTAATCATCCTGGTTAAACAGTGCTTCACATGCAAATATATACCATCTTGCAATACCATCTTCCGGGCATTCCTTGATAATCTCAGAGAATTTGCTGCGCGCCAGATAATAATCACACTGGTAAAACAGCTTCAATGCCTTTTCAAATTCGTCTTTTCCTCTTAACTTGGCTGATTTCTCACTTAATGGACAACAGTCAAGTACCTCGTATATTTTAAATGTCTCTTTTCTGTCATCCTCTGAAATATATCCGATGTATCGTGTATTGATCTGCTTATCCATCCGGTCTATTGTCTGTTGGGTAAGCACCATTCTGACACCGTTTTTTCTAAAATCATCTGCATAACTGTTCAGTATTTCAAGCTCCATGGATACTACAAACGGATACGCCTGTCCACAACCACCTGCCAGTCCACACAGGAATTCAGAGGAATGTAACAGTATGAATGGATTCGTATCATATCTTTTCTCCGGCTGTGCCAGCAATGACTCCATACATCCAACCGCATATTCGTAGCAGTCATCGCAAGTGCCTTCGCCTTCCGGGAATACAGCCTTTACATTTTCAAGATTGTTTCCCCCTTCCAGAAATACAGCCTTTTGTGCTCCTTCCTGTTTAAAAAGGATTTCCATTAGCTGATTCACATACTGAATGTACTGTCTCTGCACTTTCCCGCTTAACAGATTATCCTTATCGACAATAGAGATTGTGGCAATAGATGCGGATAACTGTACGGTTTCCCCGATTTCCACATTCTGAAGCTCTTTCTTCTGAAACAGTGTTTCAAAACGGCTGGGAGCAAATTGATAAATATAATCCAGCACTCCGTCATTCTTATATCTGTACATCTGTAGATTCTTGCACATTCTCTCCATGGATTTCCAGATATCTCCGATTTCATTATCAGGGATTTTCCTGTCATCAAGCCGGTAATCTCCTTTGGATATCTTGTCCATTTGGGAAATCAGCAGTGTAATTGTCTGCCATCTGTTCTGTAAAAAGATAAGCAGAATACACATAATTATGATCCACGCTGCTGTTACTCCAATCAGGAAAGGATAAAAATCTTCATTGTTCTCCTGCATTCCACTCAGTGGAATCCTGATCATCAGACATAGCTGCTTGTTCTCATTTCCTACCGGCACCATGTGGAAAACATATCTCATACCACGGTATAAGGCAACAAATTCCTGTTCTTCATTTGTCTCATTACACTGTTTCAAATGTTCTATTACTTCATTTGAATATACGGATTCTGCTTTGGTTCCATATGGTGTTTCTCCTGAATACGCAATTCTGATATCATCTATACCATATATCATTTCCGTTCTTGCAAATAATTTATGCCAGGTGTCTTTCAGTGTATTATCAGACAGGATTTCTTCTGCTATCTGACGGATTTTCTCATTTCTGAAATTATCATACGACAGCTGTTGTTTTGACAGGGCATCCATGAGATTCTCTCTCTGTATCTTAACGCAGGTATTTGCATAAAAAGTACAGTCATCCAATCTGCGCTTCTGCTGCATACTATATACACAGATAAGTAATACAGCTGCCCATATAATACTACTGATTAATACAATTCCAAGTGTCTGTAACACCAGTCTCTTTTTCTCCATAAGAAAATGGTAAAAAATACTGCAAAGTGCGATCAGTATGATGAATACAAGTGTATACATCAGAAGCATCGGTACTACTTTATAGAAATACATGGAATAATTGCTGAGAAATTCTGTAACCTCGCATCTGTCTGTTTCATTCTGGAAAAATGAAAATACAAGAGCGCCTTCTCTTGTAGATACCGTTACCAGCGCAGTATTGGGTTCATAATATCCAATACCTTCCACATCCTGAATATCTGTATATGTATACGTGATAAGATTGTCGTACTGCTGATAGATTAACGAATCAGAACCTACCTTCTGATAGAAATATCCGTTTGCGTCCGTCTTGAAATATAGCAGATTATCCTGAACCGGCTGCTGATTGAGTCCGTCCATAGTGAGATATACTACTTCACGGTCACTGGTCACGATATAGATACCTTCATTGCCATAGTATGCTGCGATAGGAAGCGTATCTATGATATAATCCTGCTTCTGTGTCTGGTCTTTCCTGATTGTATAGCATACGATTTTTTCTGTTTTTTGTTCCACACCTAATATTACGATTTCATCATCCGATACTGTAAAATCCGTAATATTAACATCCTCTGTAATGCCCTGCTCCCATATTTTTGTAAAATGCTTATGCTGCCCGTCATTTCCATATACAGCAAGATACTGCATGCCATCCTGATACCACATCTGGAGAATCTGCATGGTATTGTTATGATAGTAACTCATGGTCTGCACTTCTCTGGCAGCTTTTCTACATAAGTCCAGTCCGGTGACTTCACCCTCCTGATTTACCTGATGAATCCACAGATCCGTTATACCCTGTTCCAGAATCAGAGCCTGACCGTCTTCATTCACAGAAAAGTTATTTGACAGTATTCTATCATCCGGCATCATATTACGTACGCACATAATACCGATAGAAATATATGCAACTATAATCAAGAATCTAATCAAAATACGTTTCATGTCATACTCCCTGTCACTACTGTAGCAACGACTCCGTTCCAATCTGTACTATCGGTCCACTGAATAGCCGAAACAAAGCAAAATCTCCAAATATAAGTCTCATAATTAAAAGGAACAAAATAATTATGACCATTGCGATAGCTATTCCCGACAAAATGTGGAAAAAAGTATCTTTCTTACTGCTGCACCAGTTTCGGATGGCTTCTCTGCGATTCTCCTTATCCCTGGGGCGGGTCAGTATCTTCATATCTTTATACAACTCAATATACTGTAAATATTCATTTCTTTGCAGCTTATGCTCTATCAGCCGCAGAATCTCTCTGTCCTGATAGGAGTCCTCCAGCTGAATCAGCTTTATGATTTCTCTGGCGCATAAAATTACACTTGGTATTTTATCATCTGTATCAGAATACTGTGACAAGTCCAAAGCATAGTTAAAATATATCGAACCATCCTCTGAAAGCTCAATCTGATTCTGTTGGAAAAGCATTTTCAGAACTGTATCCGGCAATGTACTGGTCATACATTTCGTTATCAGCTCCATCCATATCTGCTGTCTGGAACAAATGTCTTTCTGCAATGTACTGACATAGAACTTTCTCAGTGGTCTCTCCTGACTGTACGGGAATGTAAAGCACAGGTTGTCCCTGACAGCAAAGCAATCCGAATATATGCTGTTCTTTGACTGCTTACACATATCAAATTCCTGCAAAATTTTTTTTGCTGTATTTCTGTCTTTTATCATCCATAAAGTTTTATACTCTTTGTTTGGATTATTCACTTCCCGGCATACATATACATCATTTGTCGAGCCAAGATAAACATCCTGTATTATTTCATATTGCTTTTTCCCGGTATTTACAATCATAGTATTCCTCTGTTTATTTGTTTACGATTGCATAGACGTAAGTAGATATCTTAGGCATATCTGTACAATAAATATATATCTCGTATACACCTTCCTTGGCAGGTGCTGTATATATACCATCCGGACCTATCTCTCCGCTTCCGCTTTCTGTTAATTCATAGCTCAATCTGCATGGCTTCATGTTCTGGAAGCTTACATTGAAGAAGTAGCTTTCTTTGGCTTTTAATCTGACTGTAGGAGTATCCGGTACAATGCATCTGTTATCTTCTTCCTGCAATTCCAGTGCATCCTTAACACCAGAGTATTTGATTGCCACCCAGTTAAGCTGAAGCACGATACTGTTCTGTTCGCCCAGCAGCTTTACTGCAATCTGAAAGCTTCCCTTATCGTTCATTACTTTTACAGCAGTCTGAACCTGCATACATTCTTCCTTGGCAAACAAATCAGAATCTCCATATATGGTGTTTCTCATGGAATGTTGTGCATATGGATTATCCTCTATGTATTCTACTCCCACATCCACATATACATTTCCTTTACCAAGTCCATGCATGATTTCTTCCGAATAGCAGATATCCCCCTTTTTCATACTGACATCCAGTGGTATCTCCACACGACCGCTGGCTATCATATTAGGAGTAATCACATCTTTTGTTCCACTGACTGCATTCTGCTGATTGGACAGTTCTAGCTGGTCTGCTCCCCGTCTGACTGTCTTAAAGAAAGACAAATATCTGTGTCTCTGGGTATTTCTTCCCGGAGATACGATATACTGCTTGATTCCCTGCTCCTTGATATTTCCTATCAGATAGGCAACATCTGTACGAATCAGCTGAATCTCTGCCAGCTGTACAAAAGAAGTTCCTGCTGCTAATTTATTTATCTCCAGACTGGGCTTGGACACCTCCCATATTGACAATTCATAAGGAGATAAGTCTACAAGTCTGACTTTAAAGCTGATATCACGATTTATCTCTATATCATATCCATCTATCGTTATCTGGGTATTTTCTTTTTTGGCAATTATACTGGTCTCATTTGCATCTGTTAATTCTGTGTTGAGCCAGAATTCTTTCTGAATGATCTCTCCTTTTTGCAAAATCACTTCCGGTATGTCAATTTCCAGTTCGCGTTTTCCTTCTTCGTCGCTGAAAGCCGGCAGTTGCATAACTGTATGGAATGTCAGGCTCTTATTTCTGTCTGATCTCTTATACACGCTCAGAAGCATTTTTACAGCTTTTCCTCTTGGAATTGAGCTGGGCATTTCCATATAGGCTAAATAATCTTCATGATCAAGGATTCTTTCCTTTGAGATAAAATCGTCTCGCCCTGCAAAGGGGTCATTCAATGTCTGTGCATCCTGCAAAAACAGTTCATATCCCTCATCGATCCGATTATATTCGTATTCTTCATCTGTATCCTGTTTTTCACTGCAATAAACGGGATGTACTTTTTCTTCTTTATAGCGGATTCCAAGGATTGCCCGGTCACTTTTTAAATCTTCATATCCATCAATCACGGATAGTTTTCTGACTATGGAGGAATCAACCACTATCTCCTGACCCAGATCATCAATTGCAACTCCGCTTTCCACAAGAATCGATAAATCATCCAGACTAAATACATTTAATCCACATACAATTCCGCTTCCGTACATTACGTTGTTCATAAAATGTCGCTTGTTGTTCATATAAAGCTGTTCTGCTGTAAAATCTGTCGAAGTAAGCATTTTCCCAGCATAGTAACGATTCCTTTCAAAAGGAAGCAATTGCATTTTTTTCACGTTTCTCCCTCCATTTTCTTTCCATAATTGTATAATATACTGATATTATTTTACATTGTTTTTCTCTCTATTTCAACATTTTCCCCGAATATTTACATTTTTTCTTATTATTGTGATAATCTTCTTTTCAATCAGGTATATTTGTTATATAATTATGCTTGTATACTATGCAAATAATATTAGCAGGAGGTCTCCTATGGGAAAAAAATCTGCATCTTCTCATTCATACATATTTATCTTATGCAATAGCATTTTCTTTTTCATTGGTATATTGGGGCTATTCTTACAGAATATTTATGTTTTAGCCGTCAGTGTTCTTCTTTTGTCTCTCACATTTCTGCTTTCGCAGCTGGCACAGTCTCAAGTACAACCAGATACCGAAACTATTGAGATACCGGTTATCCAGAACGAGGACGACGATTTCAACAAAATGCAGATGGCTCTTAAAATCCAGGAACTGACTGAAACCAATGAGCAGCTTTCCATAAAACTGGCACAGCTTGAAGAAGCGTTACAGAATGCAGAAAACAAAGATACAGTCTCTTCTCACTTTTACGATTGTCCACTTGTGACTTCGATTCCTTATGAGATAAATGAATATCTACAGACTTATCTTCATGAAAAGGCAGATATTTTGAATCATAAACAGATTCAATTCACCTATTCTGCAAAGGATGATGCTCAGATTAATCTTTCCACAGCCGCAATGAGTATCCTTCTTGATGATATATTCGATAATATATTGAAATTTACTCCCACAGGCGGTTCACTGTATATCAGGCTCTCCCTGAAAAGCACAGACAGATTGCTGTTGATTTTCAGAAATACCTGTAAACCAATTCTGGATTCTGATGTCGATAAGATATTCCAGCTTAATTATCAGAGTCTGAACCATCTGCTCGGTACCGGTCTTGGTCTGGCTCAGGTAAAGGCTATTGTAACTGATTTTGGTGGTAATGTATGGACTAATAATACGAATGAATATGGATTTACTCTTTATTTGGAGTTGCCAACATACTCTGTCCAGTAGTATTTTCAATATTATGAAAGGATTACAATCATGGATCGTAAAAAAACATTAATCTCATTGTGTATCATTCATCTGTGTGCTTTTCTATTATGTCTTATATGCATAAAATATTTTCAGATAGGCTCTGCTCCTGAATCCAATCAGGAAATCGTTTCTTCGATAACTGTACTTCCTGCACCGGATGAAGAATTTGCTGTTGCAGTAGATACCGTGGAATCTGAACCTGAAAGTATAATCGAGACCGAATCCGCCACAGAGACTGTAGAAGAAGTAGAAAGTGAAGAATTTACAGAAGCTGAAACAACAGAAGTGATAACAGAAGAAACTGTAGAAGAGACAACAGAAGAAGCAATTGGGGAAGTGGTGAATAATAATTCCTATCCATTTGCCTATTATGGAAATAAAAGATTGAACATCCGTATCGCCCCGTCCATGGACGCTGAGATTATCGGTAAGATTCCATCTGGCAATTCAGGTATGGTAATTAATGAAGAAAATGAAGAATGGGTACAGGTAATCTATGGAGATATAACAGGATATTGTTCCAGACGCTGTATCGTACCTTTGGAATAATCAGACAACAAAAAAATCTGCAAGATTCATAATCATTGAATCTTGCAGATTTTTAATTAGCAGGGGTAGTAAGAATCGAACTCACGTTGACGGTTTTGGAGACCGCTGTTCTACCGCTGAACTATACCCCTATATTGGATAGTTATGTAACTCTTTCTCACCGACGAATGTTATTATAGCATACATATCTTCCAAAATGCAAGTATTATTTTCAAAAAAATTAAATTTATTTATCTTTATTCGCAGCTCTCTTTAACTGAGCCTGAACAATATAACGGCGAACGGTTCTCTCAGTATGTGTATTCAGCACATAGCTGATCTCATCCAGATTCATACCATTCTCAAAAGCTTCCTGTAATACTGCATCAAATCCACATGTCTGTAATGCCTTATCCAGATTCGCTGCCTGTTCATTTAATGTTGCACGGTCTTCATTAAAACAACTCATAATGTCTGCCTTTCTTAAATACATATACATTAGTATAGCAATATCTTCTTCATACGTCAATAATAAGAAAGAACTGCATCACAACAATTAAATTGTTATAGTGCAGTTCCTCATAGCAATTACTTATTGCCTACTTGTATTACACACCAGATACACTACTTGATGATCTTGGGCAATCTTTTCAAGCATTTCCAAAGCGCGCTTTGTATGTTCGTTGTCTAAATTTACAAAGGGATCATCAAGAATTAAAAAAGGCTTCTCATCACCAAAAAGAGCATCTACAAGTGATAATCGCATACACAGCATGATACCATCAATTGTTCCCGTAGAAAAGCTTCCAACTTCGCGTGCAGCACCTTTTTCATCAATATATAAGTGCAAACTTTTATCAACCATGACATTGCCTAGTTGTTCACCCATAAGCTTATTAGCATAATTTTCAAAACCACGTTCAACCTTTCCTACATAGCTGTTGGCTAAGTTATCTTTTGCCTGACTTAGAAAAGCAAGCGCCTGTTCAGCAAGAAAACACCTCTTTTCATCTTCTTCCTGTTCAATTTTGATACGAGCCATATTGTCTTCCCAAGAAGAAATATTCTCAACAGAACGGCAGATACGATCACGTTCCTGACGCAATTCACGTAGCTTTGTATCTATAGTCTCAATATGTTCCTGAATCTCTTTTTCAGACATTTGCAAAACCTTAGGGTCAGCTAAATCTCCTTCGCAGCTAACAACTTCTGCCTCAAAATCCGGATTTTCTTCCAGGAACTTTTTCAACCTACTCTGTGCCTCATCAAGAGCCTCCTTTGTGTTTGACCTGACTCTAATATCCTCATCAACACAATCAATAAGGTTCTTGGGTGTATCATCTAAAAGTTGATACATCTCCAAAAACTGTTCAACTGATATATTTGCCTGAGATTTTCGTAAAGATGAAGCTTCAAATTCACTTGTATAACGCATAACTCTCTCTGATGCTTCCTTATAATGATCGAATCTCTTTCGAAGGTTCAGTAAGCATGTATCAAATGGCAAAGTCTGTTCTAAAGCATTATAAGAAAGAAGAACTTCCCTAATCTTTGCCATCAATTCCTCTGCACGTTCCTTAGATTCTACATTGCCTTCCATCATAGCCTGTTCCTTAAATTTAAGGTCATTATAAGTTTTAACTTCACTACTCAGCTCTCGAATCCCTTGGTGTAGATCGTCGGGCAGTTCATCCGGATAATACCTATGCAATATAGATACAATCTGTGTGCATGAATCATCAATCTGTGTGCTCAGTTCTTTTCGTTTGGACATGATAGCATCGGCTTCCGCAATTAAGGCATGATATTGCTTGCTGCTTTCACGTAATACTTTTACAAAATCATCGTGATATGGTTCATCGTGAAAATACTGTTCATACAACGACTGAATAGCCTGATTTTTAACATCAATATTGGCATCAATCTTCTTCAATTCATTCTCAGCAGCAATTTTCTTAGCACTCAGTTCTGCATAAGACTTAGTATCAATGAGTAATTGAACAAGCTTATTATCTGGTTCTGTTGCATTATCATAAAAGCGAAGCAGAAAATCATTAACCGAATGCTGTAAATTGTAAAGTTCCTGATTTTCTTCATCTGAAATAGCGCTTGCTGTAATAACAGGAGCAACTTTTAGCTTTTGATTACCGATTAATGAATTGAAATGTATCCAGAATGCAACAAGCAAAACTACAAAACCACTAGCAAGCAAAATAACTCCAAGAACAAATTGGCTCATCACAAAGCATGCAATTCCCAGAACTAACAATATCGCACCTATACTACCACAAATAACGGGTATTTTAGATACCGACTTAGCTTCACGTATTGGTGCTTCTTGCATAGTCATTGTTTGCATGTTCTTTTTAGCTATTAATTCTGCTATACGGCGGCTATCCCTTTGATTTTTCTGAATCTCTTCTTCCTTAGGAACATCTGTGGCAAAGGTTCTTTTTAGAGCATCAAGCTGTTTCTGGTCTTCTTCCGGAAAAATATATGCACTTCGACTCTGAATCAATACATCGCGGTCATGTTGATCTTGCTCACAAGCCGTCAGAACACCCTCATCTGGTATTCCACATGTGAATAATTTTTTTAATCGTGCAAGATCATTTTGACTATCAGTTGGCGTTGAAAGATTTTCAAGCTGCCTCTGCATATTATTAAGTTCCTCTGAAAGAGTCATATAACTTTGCAATTCTATTTCAGAAGGGATTTCAGACTCGAACCTTTTAGACAATATATCCAACTGGTTAAGTTCTTCTGGTAACATCTGCGCAGTCATTTTTGTAGAAACTTTACCAAGTTCCTTACAGTCCTCATCACAGCACTCTATATCCAAAGCCACCTTATCTGTATCTGAAAACCATTGTTTCTCAGTATCAACTATTTCTTTATCTGAACTACTAAGCTTTAATTCCTTAAGACGATTATCTTCTTGCTGAATTATACCAAGCTTCTCACGCTGTTCTTTAATCTCATTGATGGTTGGATATCCAGCCGGATATTTGGCATCCATCTCCTGTAAGTACTGCTGTTTCTGGGCAACATCTTCACGTAACTCATCAAATTGCTTTTGATTAACCTGTCGAGCTTTCTGCTCCGATGCAAAACGCATCTTTTCTCGTAAATCGTTTATTTCATACGTTTTAGATGTTTTTTCACTATTCAACTGTTCAATATCATCTATGATTTCTTTCAACCTCGGCTTTTGTTGTTCCGCCTGATATTTTTGATTATCAAGGTCTAGATATTTCCTTCTTAGATCATTGATAGTCCCACCATCACCACGATAAGCCCGGAATCTTGTACGATAGTCACGTAGCTTTTTCTCTGCTGTATCATAATTACTGAGGTCGTTAGTATCATCTACCAAATTGCTCAGCTTTGTCCTAATAGAAGTAGTAGCTTCCATTTCAGCGGTCAGCAATTGCGGAACATATGTACTTCTAGCAAAAGAGTCAGCATCTAACTGAAAAAGTTCATCACCTAATTTTTCTGAGAACTTTGTACTTGGCATACGATTAGTCAAATCCAGTAATGAGAAAGTGTCCTTTGCAGCCGTCTTACCAAAATAACGTGTAACACGGTAACAAACGTCTTGGGTCTCAAATTCGAGATATCCTCCATACTTTCCACCCTGCCATGGATCATAACGCTTACGTTCATTATCTATAATATTACGAGCACCTGTACGAGGAAATCCATAAAACATTGCTTTAATAAAGGCAGCAAAGGTACTCTTACCAAAACCATTATTCTCACAAATAGAAGTCAAACCTTTTCCAAAATCAAAATCAAAGTTGGAAAGAACACCAAAGTTTTCAATATGGCACCTAATCAACCTCATAGTGTAATTTCCTCCCCCATCAATGCCTGCATACCTATACGTATGATTGCCGCCTTGTCTTCCTCACTGATATCAGAATTTAAAATTAAACGTATAAATTCACCTTTAAGTGAAATATCATTTTTATAATCCTCTGGATTTATTGTCATGCGAGTTTCATCCTTAACCTTGACAAAGAAGAACTCTCTCTTTATAAGGTTTTTCAAATATGATACAGCAATATTGGCTGTAGGGTCTACACCTCCATATAAAACAAATTCGACCATATCTTCAGAACTAATGTTTTGTGTAACCTCTTTCATTTTCTGACCAATCTCTGAATTTTTTGTCAGTCCAGTAATATCTACCGAAATACGATGCAATTGCCTGCAGGAAAAAGGAACAAATTCGTGCTGAATACGCCCAGCTTCTATTGTAAGCAAAACAAAACCCTTAGCCTCACATTCGTCAAATCCACGTCCTTCCAAGCATCCAGAATAACAATAAATACCCTCACTATCTAGTGATTGTTCTGAATAGGTATGCAGATGTCCCAGAGCAAGATAATCAATACCTTTGTTTTTTAACTGAGAAATATTTACCTGATCAACACCAGAGACAGAACCAACCTGACCATGTAAAGTAATAATATTTATAGCATTTTCCTTATAAGGCACATTTAAATAAAGAGACCTCGCATTGGCTTCACAAATTTCAATACCAGAAATAGATACTCCCTCATACTCATATGTTTTCCATTCCTTGTCAAATATTTTGAGGTTGTCAGGCAAAACATGGTCAGCAAATGCATGTGCTGCCTCATCGTGATTGCCAACAAGATATAAATAATCTACTTTGGGTGTACGATATATAGCATCTAAAACCTCATCTACTGTTCTAGTCTTGACACGTTCACCATCAAACATATCACCTGCAATAATAACTGCCTGCACATCATTCTTGGCTGCATATTCCGTCAGTCTAAGAAAAGAATGAATAATTTCCGTATTTCTAGTTGATGCCTGTTCTTCAGTCATGTGTGTCTCCATCGGAGAGTCTAAATGCAGGTCTGCACAATGGATAATTTTTATCAATAATTTCAACTCCTATCTGTTAAGGAAATTCATTTTGCACTTTTATATCAGATAATAGCTAGTACCATAACGGTGGACATTTGCTTGTATCGCTGGAAATATAGATTTCAAAAACTTCCATGAAAAGAGGACACCGAATGGGAAATATACGAAAGGATAAAGGCTATGTACATTATATAGGCAGAACTCATTCAGTTCTGTACTCTCATGGTGCAATTGCAGCATACTTCAGAAAGAAGTAATTTTGAATATAAAAATAACCATCCTAATATGAAGTGAACCCCTTTTGTTAGGCAATAATAAGGCTAACGAAAGGGGTTACTTTTATAACTTTGTAGGCAAACCATTCATCGGTACTACTTTTATATTACCAATTGTAGCATATAAACAGCAAATTTTCAACTATTACGGTAAGTTTTGGAAATAAGCAAAAAATAGCTGCCATATTTTAACAGCTATTGTCATATGAGCTTGCCTCCTGTTAATGTTCAGATAAATATCGGTTATAACATTCAAGAGCTTCTTCTTCAGAAAGGTCAAAATCTTTTATTAATTTATTGATTATATTTTCTTTTGTCCATTGGAATTCTGACAATAATTTAATAGTATTTTCAATCTTAGCTTCTTCACGTTCTTCTTGGATTTTCATTGCCATTGTCATATACTCGACCTCCCATTCTTCATTATTGGTTGCTTTTTCTACGGCTCGTTGTAATTCTTCGGTAAATTCACTGTGCGGGGCTTTGTTTTGTAAGAAATCCAGGAATGCACACATATCATGTGACAGACCCGTTCGGTTTCCATTTGCATTGATGATTACTTTCGTTGCATCATCATCAAGATAGATTGATTTATTTTCCTCACAGATATTATTGAAAGTATATACAGGTAATTTACCTGGGAAAGGTACATTGAGGCATATAAATATGATGAATGTCTTTTTCAGTTTACTGTATTTTGCACCTCTTTCAATGAGGTTCAAATCAATCATGCCCTGATAGTATCTGGTACGCTTACCCATATCTTTCTGCAGCGTTGTCTGCATTTCGATATCGTAAACAGTATTTGTGTTATCTTCCAGATATACATCAAATCTTACGCCTTTGCCATCATAAGTCTGATTTATCGCTTTTTGACTTTCGGATACTTTGATATCCCTGATTTTAATTCCAAGAATTAATTCAATCAGTTCCTTGCATAACTTAGGAGTTGTTGACAGAATTTTACAGAATATAAAATCGTCAGTAAATTTCAGGTCTTTAAAGTCTTTTTTAATCATTTTTCTTTTCCTTTCTTTCTCCTCAAATCTCAGAGAAAGCCTTAAAGGAATATTCTCTGGTGAAAATGTCTTTTAATCAGGACTTTAGTTATCTTTCTCCATTTCTATTAAGAAAATCATATATGTTTATATGATAGATGATGGCATAGAATAAAAATATCTCATTTTTTTACTTTTTCTATATATAGTATAGCACAAAAACTATAAGAACAATAGATATTTTTTATTGACATTCATTAACGATAATTACGAAATTACCGCAATTTCCAATATTTAAATTATATGCTAAGGCTTGACATCCAGATATAATGCAGAAAACGGACAGTTCCTTCGACCTGTCCGTTTTGCTTACATCTGGGAAAAATACATCTTGCCAAGCTGGAATGCTCTGTTATGGAATCCGTGGTAATGTCCACTGCGGAACCACAATACATTCTCATCGACTGTGTTATTATCCAGTGCCTTATTTACTGCCTCCGCAACACTCTCTGTAATAGGAGCGCCGTAGATTGCACCATTCTCTACACAGGCAAACTGTCCACTCTGAACAATGACTTCTGCCAGTGTATCAGGGAAGATATCAGATTCGATACGGTTGAGCACGACACATGCTACTGTGTACTGTGTCTCGCTGCTTTCTCCCCTTGATTCTGCGGATACTACCTTCTGCAGAAGCTGTATTTCCTCTTCTGTCAGAGAAGTTTTCCTCTTGGATGCCTCTATCCTGCTCATAACAAGCGGCATAGCTGCTTCCTGTATGCGGGCCTCTTCTTTAGCATATCTTGCAATGCTTCTTGCCCCCTGCGCCTGTACTCTTGATACTGTCTGAGCCGAAGAATGTGTTTCTTCTGACATTCGGCTCGTGACTGCTTCCGAGTATACCAGATACGCATTTTCCTGTTGATTCTCAGTTTCATGTGGATATCCCATACCAAGTGTACCTATCATGAACGATAGCGTGGCAATGGCTCCCACAACTTTTTTTAACATATAATTACTTGCCTCCATACTCTGTTAATAAATTAGTAACATTTTTGAAACACAAGTCATTATTATAACATTGAAAAAGAAAAAAACAACCGTGAAAATGCACAAAAATAGCCCATTTTTATTACTTATTCAAAGAATTTATTCGTCAAAGTAATTAAATATGCAATATCTTTCACCCCGGCTGTCTCATATGCAGAGTGCATTGCCAGCTGTGGCAGACCAATATCAGCTGCCGGCATGGATACCTGTGCCATTGCCAGATTACCCAGTGTAGATCCACCAGCTATATCTGAACGGTTCGCATAAGTCTGCACCGGTACTTCACATTCTTTGCATATTTTCTTTACAAAAGCCGCAGAATATGCGTCTGTGGAGTACTTCTGACTGCCATGGAACTTCAATACGATACCATGATTGAGATAAGGTCTGTTGGTAGGGTCTGCCTTACCTGACTGATTGGGATGGCAGGCATGTGCATTGTCTGCACTCAGAAGGAAACTGTCAGCGATCCAGGTTCGCATCACTGCATTACTGACCTTCAATCCATCTGAAATATTGTGCAATGTGTCTGGTAGGAACGTAGAATCAGCCCCTTGTCTGGTCAGGCTGCCTACCTCTTCATTGTCAAATACTGCCAATATATCTATATAATTACCAGGCTTTGTCTGAAGCAGCGCCTGAAGACCTCCATACACACATCCTAGGTCATCATATCTGCCTGTCATGAGAAATTCGTCCTTTGCTCCTGCCAGTACTGCCTTTTCACAGTTCACTACATACAGATCACCGGATAGAATATCTTCTGCTTTGTAGGTTACACCATTTTGTCTGGACAACGCCTCTGCCAATGCCTTATTGAGAGAGAACTTCTCCTGTCCTTCCTCTGTCATGGTGATAAGTGGAAGCATGTCAACCTGTGGATTCAATGCCACACCATTGTTCATCTCACGATTCATATGGATTGCCAGATTAGGAATCATACACGCATTATCCTTCAGTTTTACAGGATATGTCACAATATCTCCATCCTCTTCCACACATACTCTTCCTGCGATTGTAAGTGGTCTGTCCAGCCAGGTATTCAGTATCATTCCACCATACTTCTCTGTATTGATGCTGACATAGCACCCTTCCTTCTCCATTTCCGGGTGTTCCTTAACCTTAAAAGCCGGAGAATCAGAATGTGCTGCATAGATATGAAAGCCCTTAATCTCCTCAACTGTGCAGTCAGGCACTCGAAAAGCCATTACAGAGGAATCATTTCTGGTCACATAATATGCCCCACCCTCTTCTAATCTCCACAGTTCTTTTTCACTTAATTGTACAAAGCCCTGCTCATCCAATTGTGTGCACACTTCCTGTACTGCATGATAGTTTGTTACACTTTTATCAAGGAAATTCATTAAATTCTGAATTTCTGAATTTTGCTGTATTTTTTCCATTTTGATTCTTAATCTCCTTTATTATATAATGTCAATCGCCTCTCCAATGCCGGATACGCCGATTATTTTGATTCCTTTTATATTTTCCAGTCCTTCTGCGCTGACTTTTGGCATGATTACTGTCTCATAGCCAAGTTTTCTGGCTTCCTGCACTCGCTGCTGTGCCTGACTGACAGCTCTGACTTCACCGCTTAATCCGACTTCACCAAATACAATTGTTTTCTCATCTATCGGGCGATTCTTGTAGCTGGATACAATCGCCATAATGATTCCCAGGTCAATTGCAGGTTCATTGATCTTCATTCCACCTGCGATGTTCACATAGGCATCACAGTCACCGATCTGTATTCCCAGTCTTTTCTCCAGAACAGCCATAAGCAGGTTGACCCTGTTAAAATCCGTTCCTGTCGTCTGACGTCTTGGAATCCCGAAATTCGTTCTGCATACCAGTGCCTGAATCTCGATCAGAATAGGTCTTGTTCCCTCTACAGAGCACACTACTACAGAACCACTGGCGCCTTCCGGTTTACCATTTAACATGAATTCGGAAGGGTTCGCCACTTCTGCAAGTCCATCCTTGCGCATTTCAAAGACTCCGATTTCATTGGTAGAGCCGAATCTGTTCTTTACGCCTCGCAGAATCCGGTAAGAAGCATGTCTGTCACCCTCAAAATACAGCACAGTATCTACCATGTGCTCCAGCACTCGTGGTCCTGCCACGGTTCCTTCTTTTGTTACATGACCCACGATAAAAATGGAGATTCCCATACCTTTTGCCAGCTGTAAAAAGATATTCGTTGCTTCTCTGACCTGCGAAACACTGCCCGGTGCTGAAGATACAGACTCCTGATACATCGTCTGAATGGAATCTATGATTACTACCTCCGGCTGAGCCTGCTTTATGGCATCTTCAACCAGCTCCAGGTTAGTCTCACACAACAGAAGCATCGTATCTTTAAATTCACCGATTCGATTTGCGCGAAGCTTGATCTGTTTAAGAGATTCCTCACCGGATATATAGAGTACCTTATGTCCCGCATTCACAAGATTTCTGCATACCTGCAATAACAGTGTAGATTTACCGATTCCGGGGTCGCCGCCCACCAGAGTCAGCGAGCCAGCCATAATGCCGCCTCCCAGTACGCGATCCAGCTCTGCAAGTCCTGTAGACACCCTGTCTTCCTCTTTCATATCTATGGTACTGATTGCTACAGGTTTGGGTCTATCCTTTGCCGGGGTAATCTTCGCACTTCCCCCCATACCGCTTCCCGTAACACTTACCTTCTCCTCAACCAGCGTATTCCACTGCTTACATGCAGGACACTGCCCCATCCACTTGGCAGATTCGTACCCACAGTTCTGGCAGAAAAACACTGTTGCCGTTCTGGCTTTTGCCATATATACCTCCTTTTAAACTTTAAAAAGCCTCCTCATACGAGAAGGCTTATATTAATTCTTATTTATCCGCGCTTTAACAGCTTTACCTGCGCCTTACCAATGCCGGCTAATTCTACGCTGACATTGATCTTTCCAGCCAGATTAGTCTTCATGGTGCCTACGCTGGCATCATCAATAAATACTTCATATTCGGAGTCATCTTCCAGGCCAATCGTTATCTGCGCATCCTCTTCTCCTTCTACTGTAAATGCAATTCCTGTGCTATTTTCAGCAAAATCAAATACGGATGTACCAGGAACTGATTCATATAGAAACATTCCATTCTTCTCCAGCTTGGTCATTGCATCATATGTCTTTACTTTATAAATATCCCCTGCATGCTCAAAATCTTCAAGCTTCGCTTTCTGTTTCAGCATATGATTACCAAAACTGATATTTCCGTTGCTTTCGGAGCGTAGTAATTCTTCCACTACTGCCATTTCTTTCGTCCTCCTAAAAAAATACTTTGGTTTTTTGTTACAGTATATAATAAAATTTGCAGTTTTTCCACAAGAATTTTACAAGTTTTTGAAATTCATCAGGCTATTTTGATTCCTTAACTGTAAAAGTAATTTTATCATTCTTGATACCTGCGTGAACCACATCGCCGCGTTTCACTCTGCCCTCCAGAATCGCTGTAGCCAGCTCATCTTCTACTACATTCTGGATTGCACGCTTCAAAGGTCTGGCTCCCATCTTGAGGTCTGAATATTTCTTTACCAGATAATCCTTTAATGTACTGGTGAATGTCAAATCAATATCCATCTGTGTCTTACAACGATCACACAAATTCTTGGACAGAAGCGTAATGATCTGCTTCATATCCTTCTCTGTCAATGGATGGAATACCATAATTTCATCAATTCGGTTGATGAATTCAGGTTTGAACAGACGTTTTACTTCCTCCATGACATTGGCTTTCATCTTATTATAATCAGCCTTCTCATCTGTCTTGGTCGCAAATCCCAGATTCTTAGGTTCAATAATTCTCTGTGCACCTGCGTTGGAAGTCATAATGAGCACCGTATTCTTAAAGCTTACCTTACGCCCCTTGGAATCTGTGATATGTCCATCATCCAGCACCTGTAAAAGGACATTGAACACATCAGGGTGTGCTTTCTCAATCTCATCAAAAAGGACAACCGAATATGGGTTACGGCGTACCTTCTCACTGAGCTGTCCACCCTCTTCAAATCCCACATATCCTGGCGGTGAGCCTATCATCTTGGATACCGAATGAGACTCCATATATTCTGACATATCGACCCTGATCAGCGCATTCTCAGAACCAAACATGGCTTCTGCCAGTGCTTTGGATAATTCTGTCTTACCTACACCAGTCGGTCCCAGGAAAAGGAAAGAACCGATTGGTCTGTTCGGATCCTGTAATCCCACTCTGCCTCGCTTCATGGCTCTTGCCACTGCACTGACTGCTTCTTCCTGTCCTACGACACGCTTATGCAGTATGCTTTCCAGCTTTAACAGTCTCTCGCTCTCTTTCTGAGCCAGCTTCTGTACTGGAATCTTCGTCCAGTTGGACACTACTTCTGCAATGTCATTCTCTGTTACTACCAGATTCTTCTGTGCCTGTGCCTTTTCATAACGGCTTACTGCTTTATCATACTTTTTCATCAGTTCCTGCTGATTCTTGCGATGTTCAGCAGCCTCTGTATAGGCTTCATTCTTAATTGCATCCTCAATCTCAAGATCGTACTTTCTGATTGCATCCTGCATTTCCTTAATATTCTCAGGAATGTTCATATTTTTCAAACGAAGAGCTGCGGATGCCTCATCAATCAGGTCAATCGCCTTATCCGGCAGATTTCGGTCATTGATATATCTGTCTGAAAGCTTTACTGCGGCTTCGATTGCCTCTGGTGAAATAGTCACCTTATGATGCTCTTCATATTTATATGCAATACCTGACAGGATACGGATTGCTTCTTCCTGGGAAGGCTCCTCGACCATAACCGGCTGGAATCTACGTTCCAGTGCTGCATCCTTCTCAATATATTTACGATATTCTGAAATTGTGGTAGCTCCAATCAGCTGTATCTCACCTCTTGACAGAGACGGTTTCAGAATGTTTGACGCATCAATTGCTCCTTCCGCACCACCGGCACCGATCAGGGTATGCAATTCATCCAGAAAAAGATAAATATTACCTGCTTCTATTACTTCTTTGATAACCTTCTTGATTCTCTCTTCAAATTCCCCACGATACTTGGAACCGGCTACCATTCCTGACAGATCCAAAGTCACAACACGCTTATTCTTTACAGTATCCGGCACTTCGCCATTCACAATTCTGAGTGCCAGTCCTTCTGCGATTGCAGTCTTGCCTACACCCGGTTCACCTATCAGGCAAGGGTTATTCTTGGTTCTTCTGGATAAGATCTGTACAACTCGCATGATCTCTGTGTCTCTGCCAATAACAGGATCCAGTCTGCCTTCTCTTGCGAGTGCAGTCAGATCACGGCTGTACTGATTCAGTGTTGAAGTCGCACCTCCTGCCTTCTTGGCATTGCGTTTTCTCAGATCCTCCTTATGCCGGGAAACATCCTCTCCCATAGCAATCAAAGTATCCATATATAACTTCTGTATATTAATTCCTACAGTATTCAGCAGACGCAGCCCTACATTCTCTCCTTCACTTAACAGAGCCAGAAGAATATGTTCTGTTCCCGTCATCTGATTACCGTATCTTTGTGCCTGTCTGTGACTGTCTTCCAGAATACGGGCTGCCCTTGGTGAATATCCATCCCTCTCCAGCACAGCCAGATTACTCTCCGGTGCAATCAGATCTTTAATCATGCTGATCATCTGGATTTCATCTACTCCATTATCCTGAAGTACATTAGCTGCCACACCTGTCTTCTCACGGACAAGACCCACTAACAGATGCTCGCTGCCGATATAGCTTTGATGTAAATCTCTCGCAGCCTTCGCAGCTAACTGTAAAGCTGTCTTGGCTTTATCTGTAAATTGCTGCATTACTCTATGCCTCCATTATCTTCATAATTTTGATAAATCTCATCAATCAGTGCATGTACTTCCTGCTTAGATACCTTCTTACATCTGCTCTTGGCAAGAACCACCTGCAAATCCCTCTTCAGTTCCTCAATTGCCTGCAATTTATCAATATCCACGGAAATGACAGCACCCTTGCGGCGGTCTACTTTCACAAAGCCCTCCTGCTTCAATACAGAATATGCTTTATTTACTGTATGCATATTAATTCCAATGGTATCTGCAAGCTGTCTCACGGATGGGAGCGTGTCTCCCTCCTGATACTGAGATGTGGCGATTCCGATAATAATCTGATTTCTAAGCTGTAGATACAAAGCCTCATCACTGTTAAAATCAATTTCTATATACATATTAACATCCATGCCTTTCCAGTATCTGCAAATTTGTGTATAGACTGCCTTATAGCGCCTATACATACTACTGTTATAATAATTCTAGCACAATGAAATACTGTATACAAGTAAAAAAAATATAAAAGAGCTCTACCCTTTTTTCAGGTAAAGCTCTCTTTCTGTCTCTGATCATTTATTATATGTCAATGAACTCCATATCATCATCTTCAGAATCCAGGAAATTCTTGGCTTTTCTGCCCTGCTGTGCAGGTCTCTGTGACTGGTTCTCAGGTCTTGGCTGAGCAGGTCTGCGGTTTGGATTACCCTGTGGCTGTCTGCTTGCCGGTCTTGCTGACTCGGACTGCTGTGCCTGACGTCTTACTGGCTGTTCACCTTCCTGGCGTCTTACCGGCTGTCCCTGCTGTTGAGGACGTCTTGCCGGCTGTGTCTCCTGACGTCTTGATGGCTGCTGCTGTGTTCTCTGCTCTTCACCCTGTGGACGTCTCACCGGCTGCTGAGGACGTCTTGCCGGCTGTCCTTCTTCTCTCGGCTCCTGATTTCTCACAGGCTGCCGTGTCGGTTGTCTTCTTGGCTGCTGTATGGGACGTCTGACAGGTTCTTCTTCAAGTTCTTCTTCCTCTTCTTCAGCCTCTTCCTCGTCGCCGTACTCGTCGTCTTCCTCATCATCCTCGTATTCTTCGTACTCGCCGGTATATTCTCTTAGCTTCATGAACATCAGAATAATGGCAATCAGCAGAATTACGATGATAACAGCAAGAATAATAACCGGTAACATATTCCCTGACATGGTACTTGTCTCTGGAACCGTTGCTCCCTCTGTACTGTATACATAGCGTTCATATACATTATTTACAGAGTCAAATACAAACCAGCCTTCTTCTCCATTCTGCTTCTGTGCATAGAAAAGATAGAAATCACCATTCTTGTATGCATTGATATCCTGATCCTCCCACTTCAGAATGATGGGATTGAACTCAGGCATAATGTAGGGAACATCGTCCACATTCATCAGAATCATATTCTGTGCATCATTAGAAGAGCTGCTGCTTTCCTGCTCCTGTGGCTGTTCCTCTGTTGCAGGTTCTGTCACTTCTTCTGTAGTTGCCTCTGTTTCAGGTTCTTCTGTCGTTTCACTGGTTCCATTAATGGTTGTCTGTGCTGTATCTGCCGGTAATGTATCAAAAGTCACCAGATCTGAACGGATGAATCCTGTGATTTCCTTGCTGTTATAAGTAAAAGAAATCTGATACCAGGTCTTTCCGTCATCTCCTGCTGCTTCACCTGTTACTGTTACTACCATACCTCTGTTGGCTGTAGCTACTACGTCAGCTGTGGTAGATGCACCTTTTCTGATACGTACATTATTGGTCTGTACTGTACCTGATTTCTTATCCGTTGAGCTGACCTGCGTATCGGTCGTAGTAGTTGTTGTTGTACTTGTAGATGCTGATGCATCAGATGAAACAGAACTGATGGTTCCTGTTCCTGTTACATTTACCAGATCTGCTCTGATGAATCCCTTGGTATTCGCATCTACAAATACCTGATACCAGGTCTTACCATCTGTTCCTGTTGTCTGTCCGATAATGGACACTGTACCACCCTGCTTGGCGCTGCCCAGCTGCTGGCTGTTTGGATCAGCTGATGCACGGATCTTTGCGCTGGCAACTGTTACTGTTGCTGATACTTCATCTGCATAACATACTGTACCGATGCTTAAAACCAAACAAAACATCATAGCTGCCAATACACGAATGAAGCCTCTGTTGCCTCTATGTTCTTTATGTCTCAATAACTTCATCTGTTCTCTCACTTCCCTTAACTTCTGTTCTATGCTTCATCAATTGCCTTACCAATATCATGACGCATATATTTATTGTCAAAATCTACCCATTCTGTCGCTGCATAGGCATTTGCTCTGGCTTCCTTCAAAGTAGCACCTTTGGCTGTGATGCCAAGGACTCTGCCTCCATTGGTCACAAATTTACCATCGACAAGCTTCGTACCTGCATGGAAGCAGTAATAACCTTCCTTGCCCTCAAAGTTCTCAAGTCCTCTGATCTCCAGACCCTTCTCATACTTAACAGGATAACCATCTGATGCCAGTACAACGCATACTGCCGCATTATCTTCAAACTGCAGATCAACCTGATCCAGCGTGCCGTCAATGCAGGCTTCCATCACTTCAATGATATCATTCTTCATACGAGGCAATACTACCTGTGCTTCAGGATCACCAAATCTTGCATTGTATTCCAGAACTCTTGGTCCCTTAGGTGTCAGCATCAGTCCAAAGAAGATAATGCCCTTGAACTCTCTGCCTTCTGCTGCCATTGCATCTACTGTTGCCTGATAAATATACTTCTTGCAGAACTCATCTACCTCTGCTGTATAGAAAGGACTCGGTGAGAAAGTACCCATACCGCCTGTATTAAGTCCCTGATCTCCGTCCTTTGCACGCTTGTGATCCTGGGCAGAGGTCATGGTCTTGATTGTCTTACCATCTACATAGGATAATACAGATACTTCACGTCCTGTCATGAATTCTTCGATGACCATACGATTACCGGCTGTACCGAACTGCTTATCCAGCATAATGGACTTAACGCCCGCTTTTGCTTCTTCCAGCGTATTGCAGATCAATACTCCCTTACCAAGAGCAAGTCCGTCTGCTTTTAATACAATAGGAAAATCTGCTGTTTCCAGATAGTTCAGTGCTTCCTGTGCATTGTCGAAGGTCTCATATGCTGCGGTAGGAATATTGTATTTCTTCATCAGGTCTTTTGAAAAAGCCTTGGAGCCTTCCAAGATTGCCGCATTCTTACGAGGTCCAAATGCACGCAGCCCTTCTGCTTCCAATGCGTCTACCAGACCGCCAACCAGTGGATCATCCATTCCCACGATGGTCAGATCAATAGCATTTTCTTTGGCAAAAGCCACTATTTTATCAAATTCCATAGCGCCAATAGGTACACACTCTGCAATCTGACCGATGCCGGCATTACCGGGTGCACAATATATTTTATCTACTTTCGGACTTTTTGCTACGCTTGTTGCAATTGCGTGTTCTCTTCCGCCACTTCCTACAATCAATACTTTCATTATAATCCCCATACCTTTCAATAACCTGCAATCATCTATAGCCTGCCATTGGCGATCATGTCGATTGCCTGTGGCAGTATCTGCCACTCTGCCTGTTCCATGACTCTCTGCTGCAATACCTTGGGCGTATCTCCCGGTTCTACATATACTGCCTTTTGCAGAATGATCGGACCTGTATCGGTTCCTTCATCCACAAAATGCACGGTAGCACCGGTTACTTTCACACCTCTCTCCAGCGCTGCTTCATGCACCTTCAATCCATAATATCCTGTACCGCAGAAAGATGGAATCAAAGAAGGGTGAATATTAATAATACGGTTACGATACTGTGCGATCATTTTCTTAGGAATCACTACCAGGAAGCCAGCCAGTACAATAAGATCCGGCTGTGCTTCATTTATCGTATCCAGGAGACCCTGATTAAAAAGCTCTCTTGTCTCATAATCTTTTGGAGATACAGCAACTGCATCAATCCCGTGGTTCTTAGCCCTCTCTAATGCATATGCTGTCTTATTATTACTGATAACACGTACAATCTCTGCATTGGTGATCTTACCTGAATCAATGGCATCCATAATTGCCTGCAGATTCGTTCCACCGCCTGATACGCATACACAGACTCTTAGCATAATGTTACTCCTTTTTCTCCTGCCTTGGTCTCACCAATTACATAAGGAGTCTCGCCTGCTGCCTTGATTGCAGCCATTGTCTTGTCTACATCAGCAGGATCTACTGCCAGTACCATACCAAGACCCATGTTAAAGGTATTGTACATCATATGTTCATCAATGTTGCCCTTCTTCTGCATTAAGCCAAAGATAGGAGGAACCTGATAGCTGTCCTTCTTAATTACTGCATGTACGCCTTCTGGAAGCATTCTTGGAACGTTCTCATAGAAGCCGCCGCCTGTGATGTGGCTGCATGCCTTAACACGGACGCCGGCATCCTTGATGCTTTTCAGTGCCTTTACATAGATAACTGTAGGTGCAAGAAGTGTCTCACCCAGAGTAGCACCCAATTCATCATAATATGTATTCAGGCTTTCCTTGGTCATCTCAAATACCTTTCTGACCAGTGAGAAACCATTGCTGTGTACACCGCTGGAAGCAATACCGATCAGAGTATCGCCTGCCTTTAAGTCAGCACCGGTGATCATATCTTTCTCATCTACAACGCCAACAGTGAAGCCTGCTACGTCATATTCATCTTCTGGCATAAGACCCGGATGTTCTGCTGTCTCACCACCGATCAGCGCTGCGCCTGCCTGCTTACAGCCTTCTGCAACACCTGCAACGATAGTTGCGATCTTCTCAGGATAGTTCTTACCACATGCAATATAATCAAGGAAGAATAAAGGTTCACCGCCTGCACATGCTACGTCATTTACACACATGGCAACACAGTCAATACCGATTGTATCATGCTTATCCAGCAGGAATGCAAGCTTGATCTTGGTTCCTACACCGTCTGTTCCAGATAACAGAACCGGCTTCTCCATATTCTTGATTGCATCCAGAGAAAATGCACCGGAGAATCCGCCAAGACCGCCTAATACTTCAGGTCTCATGGTTCCCTTCACATACTGCTTCATTAACTCAACTGATTTGTATCCGGCTTCAATATCAACGCCTGCTTTCTTATAATCCATCTTGTATATACCGCCTTTCTCTATCTCATTCCTATTTCTCTAAGTATTTTTTATAACCGATCTCCTGCAGCTTAGCATCCTTGGCTTCCACCTGGGATTTTAACTTGGCAGAATACTCTTTCAATCTGGCAAGAAGTGCCTCGTCTGATGTAGCCAGTATCTTGGCTGCCAGAAGTCCGGCATTTGCTCCACCATTGATTGCTACAGTAGCAACAGGAATTCCTGAAGGCATCTGTACAATAGAATATAAGGAATCTCTGCCACCTAAAGATGTGGTGTGCATAGGAATTCCAATTACCGGCATAGGGAAGATTGCTGCACACATACCTGGAAGATGTGCTGCCATACCTGCTCCTGCAATGATTACCTTAAAGCCTTTGCTCTCCGCTGATTTGGCATATTCAAAGAATACATCCGGTTCTCTGTGTGCCGAAATAATCGTCATTTCATAAGAAATACCAAGTTCTTCCAGAATATCTGCCGCTTTCGCCATAACCGGCATATCTGAATCAGAACCCATTACAATACCAACCTGTGCCATGATAAGTCCTCCTAAATCTTGTGCTGGTCTCATGAAGTCTCAGACCGCTATTATCAGTGTATAAATAAAATGTCGCTACGTCAACTTAAATGTCGCATTTTCCGAAAAAAATCCCTATTCCAGCGGCTTGTTCAATTCCTCACATCCGGCAAGTACAAATCTGCCTTTCTCGATGATCGGGTAAGCATTTCCTTCTTTATCATAAGCGATAATACTGCCAAGCTCATCATATGGAATCGTAATATCCGTGTGACATCCGAAATATGCTCTGGATGGATCAGTCTTTCTAAGCAGTGACACAGAATTGTCTTTTGCAACGATCTCCTTGCCATCCTCATTGTAGACCTTTACATCTTCACTGCGTGAATAGCAGGTATCACCCACTGCGAAATGAGGACCGGTCTTCTCTGCAATCAGGATCGGGAATCTGCTGCCAATATCATATTTCTTAGCTGTCATATAGGCTGTTGTATTCGTACCAATCGCAAATTCGCCTATCGGTAACGTATCATAATGATACAGCACATTTGCTTTCAGATATTCACGGTTCTCATCCTCATTGTCAAAGTTCGTGCAGGTATAAGTCTTAATCATACCATCTTCAAAAGTCATTTCCAGATTGTGATATTCCAGTTCATTTAAAAATACACGGCTTACATGAAGTGTTCCATGTGTTCCCTCCAATACAGGAGAAGTAAATACTTCACCAACAGGAATATTCACATCTGCCACACAGTTCTCGAAAATCGCTTCTTTCTGCGGATCCGTAATCGGATACAGCTGAATATGCATATCTGTGCGATTGCCATTCATGCCCTTTACTTCCACATAAGAACAACGGTTCAATGTATCAATGATAATCGCCTGGATTCTTTCATAAGTATGATAATCCAGTGTATTGATCTTCACTGTCTCATCGAAAATCTCCTCGAACTTCTCACCAATCTCCGGAACCGGGAACGCAATGATCGTGAAGCTTCTCTCTTCTCCATTGATATACTGATATACAATATCAGAAGAAGCCCCTGTATACTCTGAGGAAAGCTTCTGCTGTTCTGTGCTTAATGTACATGCTTCCGGCTTTGATACCGGTGCAAAAGGTATCTCACCAAAGGTCTCAATGACCGCAGGACCTGCATGTCTGGAAGCCTTGTCCTTATTCTCCTCATACGCCTGTTTCAGCACTTCCAGCTTCCTGTTCATAAGCTTTCTGTCAAGGAACAGCGCCAGATCATCCTTATGGTCATACTCATACTGCTTATTGGCAATCGCCCCATAATAACCGATCTTGAAAGTACCTCTCTTATGAAAAATACTGGAAGATGCACGATAAATCGTAGGTTTGAGTCCCATCTTTGCAAAATTGGAGATTGCAGCTCTTACGATTCTTTCAAAGCCAAGGCAGAATCGTACATCTACTGTTTCTTTCCTGCTTAAATCCTTATTGCCTTTTACAAAGCCAATACGATAGCCTTCTGTATACGTATCTGCAATCATCTGAACACGTTCCTGTGGAAGTGTGTTCAGATACTGTGCCATTTTCTCCACATCAGAAGAAATATACTCACCAAATCTGTACAGATAGCGAATGTCTGTAAGGTCTGCTTCTTTCACGATACGTACTGCAAAATCATTCTCCGGGTCAACCAGTGTAGAGACTCTCCATTCTGCTGCCGGCTCTGAATAATCACTGACAAACCAGTAGAGAACCTCCTGTAATTCCTTCTCTTCTGCCTCTCTGTCTTCCTCTGCTGCACAGGTAAAGACACCATACACTTCCACCAGCAGCTCCAGTCGGATAACCAGCTCCTCCTGCATGCCCTCATATGCATAGGCAATCATGCTGCGAAGCTCTGTATACAGGAAAGATAACAGACGTCCCATCTCCAAGCCAAAGCCCTCACATGCATAGGCAGGATTGGCATAGCTTGTCTCATAATTTTCTTCCAGAACATCCTCATACAAGGCTCTGTTAACTGCTCTTAGCTCCTGTAGGGATGCCTTGTCCAGCCAGCCTTCCTGAACCTGTTCAAAATTTTGCATCACCAGCAGTCCAAATTCTGCCATCTGATGAAAATACTCTGTATATTTCTCAGATACTGCCTGCTCCGTCAGCATATCCTGCAAACGTTCCTTCACAAGCTCATATCTTTCTTCAATCAATGTCATAAACTATCTCACTCCTATATATAAAATCATACAACCTGCAATCAAAGTCAGGCTGTTAAGAACAATTCCAAGCACTGGGAACATGCGAAAGATGTCCTTCTCCAGCATAGCAAGAATGCCAAGCACCATACCAACTATGGAAAATACCATGGACAGCAGGATGACTGAGCCATACTGCATCGGTGCCGCACCCTTATTCTGATAGGTCAGATACACTGCAAGACACACCGATACACAGGCGATCACACCCAGAATAGCCGACATGATTCCCCGCTCAGGATTCTTCTTATCTGTAAAAATATATCCCGGTCTATGAAACATTTTCTCTGACTCCTTACTTTTTCCTACACAACGAATGGGCATTCCCTATGAAATGCCCATCATTTGCCTAAAATAATATTTTACTTCTGTTCGCTAACAGTCTGGCTCCGCTGATCAGTAAAAGCACTCCGCTTGCCACACCTGTTACGATTGCAACTACTCCAACTGCGATAGAAAGTGCACCGGAGCGTCCCATTGATTTATAAATTTTTTCCTCCATCTGCATTACCTCTCCTTATTCGGTCTATTTGGCACCATACTGTGCATAGTAAGCGTCGATGGCAGCCTTGGTCTTATCGTCTATTAATACTCTGCCATTGTAAGGTCTGTTATAGAGATATTCTACAACTTCTTCCATTGTTACAATAGCACCTGTCTCTATTCCATAGACTTCACGGATCTCTGCCAATGCGTTCTGCTGTGTCTTACCACGTTCCTGACGGTTCAGGCTGACCATAAGTCCGACAACATCCACATTTGCCTGTGCTGTCAGAATAGGGAATGTCTCTTCAATAGATTTACCGGATGTAGTAACATCTTCGATAATAACTACCTTATCTCCATCATTCAGGTCACTTCCGAGCAGGATTCCCACGTCACCGTGATCCTTGATCTCTTTTCTGTTAGAACAGTATCTGATATCTCTGCCATAGAGTTCACTGAAAGCAATCGTTGTTGCTACTGCCAGTGGAATACCCTTATAAGCAGGTCCAAAGAGTACATCAAAATCTGTACCGTAATTGTCATGGATTGCCTGCGCATAAAACTGTCCCAGTCTTCTTAACTGTGAACCTGTGACATAAGCACCTGCATTCATGAAAAATGGGGATTTTCTGCCGCTCTTTAATGTAAATTCTCCAAATTTAAGTACATTACTGTCCACCATGAACTCGATAAACTCTTTCTTGTACTGTTCCATTCTATCTTGACCTCCTGTATTTACGGGCTTTTTAACCTCTTATACTTTTTCAGTTTCTCTTACTGTACACTTCGGTATCTACCGCTTTATCAAGAATATTACCATAAAAGCTCCGTATTTTCAATAATCTCTTTGAAGCGTTCCTCTGTCTCAGCCAATGCTCCTGCCTTCTGTACATCAAGCTGCTGCTCCATGTATGCTGCATCCTGTGTCACTCTCTGTAGCTGTGCAATCAGCTCCTTGACATTATCCTCCGCATAGATATGCTCTTTTGCTACATATACTGTATTATGAAGAGTCTCCTTAAATGCATAAATCAGCTGATCGTTCAGGAATGCCCTGCTGACGGCAGATACGATCTCGCCCTCATGGTTAATGTCAAGATACAGGTCACACTTGTGAAATAATTCATCCAGTATACTGGTCTTTACACAGGGATACATGGTCACATTATCATAAGCACCCACTGTCAGAAGCTTCGTTGACATCTCTGTAATCGCCGCAATGTGAAAATGCAGCTGTGGAAGCGCCTTCACGATCTGATGTGCATGTGCGACATTCTCTGAATTCGTACAGATCAGGACATCCTTACCCAAAGTGTTCTTTCTCTCATACTGATAAATATACCCAAGCTTATGCAGCTTTTCAGACGGTGCACCCAGAGAAAGCAGCTTCTCATATGCATCTGCCTTCTGCACGAAAATATGCCTTGTGCGGTTGCTTCTGTTCTGTAAGATAATCTGCATATTTCCGGGGATTTCGCTTCCTACCGGCTCCTGCCAGAATAAAATATCCTGTCCATCCGTCTTATCCAGTCTCTCTGATACGAAGAAAGGCACTGACAGGGAATTGAACAGAAGATTCCTGCTCTCCAATCCATTTACCTTCATATAATAGATGACAAAATCCGTCTTATTGTGAAAAATCTTAACCATACTGCCTTCATTGAGCGTAATATGGCGTGTGACATAGTTCTCTACAATGATTTCTCTGCCTTTTGCATCAAAATAGCTCTTATTGACTTTCTGACCCTTGGCATTAAATATGGTTCTCGCATAGAGCGCTCCATACTTATTATAATGGTCACTGGAGCGGACGATTCCACGCTCATCATACCAGTCCACTACCTTCACCAGTCTCTTATGCGCAGGCTCCGTATAGAAAATCTTGCCCCGCAGTCTGTAGAGGTCATGAATCTGACCATTGCTGTTATTTCCACTGATTTCCCAGTAATCCGGTACTTTGACCTCATTAAAATACCTTGGTCGTCCGGGAATCTCCTCGCTTTTCTCATATTCTCCAAGAAAAGAGCCATACACAGACTCCACCCCATCAGGCAGGAATCCATCATCATCAATTGCTGCTGCCGGGCAATCCACACCTATCTTTCGCAGGGACTCTAACAGCTTTCTGCCATCTTCCAGGTAAGAATCGAACAGAATCATTGCATTATTCTTCAGATCAAGTTCTTCCATTTGTCCACTACCTCCTCTGTCAGATATCCTTTGGCTTTTTCATAGGAATGCTCATGAAAAGCCTCCATATCCGTCTGTGTGAATAATTTCACAATATTCTCTGCCAACAGCGTAATCTTGCGCTTATCATCCATACGCTCATCCAGCGTGATCTTATATCCATTCTGCCCTTCATCAATGAAATTCTGGTTGCCATAGCGCACATCAAATCCAATGATAGGAAGCCCACCGCCAATCGCCTCCAGCAGCGTAAGTCCAAAGCCCTCACTGGTCGAACCGGATACGTAAGCTTCATAATTCTGATATACTTCTGTCAGATTCTGCTGTCCCATCAGATGTATGTAATCTGTACATCCCAGTCTCTTGATCTGATCCTTGAGATTCTCTTCCTCTGTGCCTTTTCCATAGATATCAAGTGTCAGCTGCGGAAGCTGTTCATGCGCCTGCGCTACTGCCGATACAATCCAGTTCACGTGCTTCTCGCCTGCAAGTCTTGAGGCTGTAATCAGAGAATAAGGTCTTCTTGGCTGCTCTGGATATTTCAGTTCATTCAGACTGCCCACTGGAATCGTAACGATTCTTGGAGACACATGCAGATATTTCTCGAACTGTTCCTTCAATAACTGATTCTGCGCATCGGTAGCCGTCACATAGAAGTCTACATGCTTATTCTGGGAAAAGGCATATTCATAATAATTGTTCCACAATATATAATCATCACTGCAATTGCTCTCGCTGAAATGATCTGCGTGGATAATGATACCGATTCTGGCTGGTCCTGCATTCTGCATGATTGCCTGTCCCACACCTGTCGTACGGTCAATGATCACCACATCATTACTGGTAAGATTAAGTCTGGATACCATATACCCCACCAGCTCTTCCTTGGAACACAGCAGCTGATCCGGGAACTGATACATTACCACATCATCGTCATTGATCTCTTCATATGCCACAGAACCATCCTCATTGAAGAATCTGCGCTGATACATATGTGCTTTGTTATCCAGCGGTGCATAATATTCTGAATAGATGCGGCAGTATGTAAAGTAATCCTTCCTGATCAGGAAGCCGTTGGCTACATATTCTACTCTATGCACACGGTCGCTTGACTCGTCCGCCATATATACTGTGTAGAAATTCCCGTTTCCAGGGAAAATGTATTTGCATACCTTGCCATTTCTGGAGAATTCATAATTCTTCTTCTCAAAAGTCTTCTCGAACTCTCCAAGTGTATATGTCACAGGTGAAATCTTCGTATCTGTAAAGAATGTATACAGCCACATGATCTCTGAATCCAGGAAACCGATGTTCTCCGTCATATGCTGTATATTCTCTCTTGGAAACATATCCGTAAATATGAATCTGGCAGGAATTCCCGCCTTTCTGAACAAATTGGCACGATACGCCTGTGCATACTCTACACCACTGCTTGCCCAGCCAATCCCCAGATTAAAATTATATACCATAGTTGCCCTCCCAATGTTCTCTTCTAAGGAAACAGAATCTGTATCCTGCATCCTGCATCATACGATACTTCACTCAACAGGATATTTCTCATGACATTTCTGACTACAGTCTGCTCCATCTGTCCAAAGGACTCCAATGCATCCTTTCTATATTCAAATACCGAATTCCTCTGTGCTGAGGTTCTACCTGCTACTGCCGACTGAAGCTGTTGCAGGTAGTCAACCTCCTCTACCCATGCATCATCCAGTGCCCGAAGAGTCGCCACTCTCACGAATTCTTCCATGATCTCATCATCACCGATTCTGGATTCCTGTTCCTGTAATGCCACCTCTACCTGCCTGCGCAGATATTGTGCTACGGACTCTTTCCCCTGTAATACAGAATCAGAGATATCATCCATTCGATAGGAGATATTATCCAGAAGATATCTGCTCACAGCCTGTCTGCTGACTGGCTGCTTCCTGGAAAATCCACTAATAAAGGTCTGAATATTGTTCTCTGCAATCTGTAGAATCCTCGCTTTGCCGATTCGTCCACCATCCAACAGCTCATCTCTCATGGAATATATTAACTGACGCTGTTTCTGCATGACTTCATCATAGTTAAGTGCCTGTCTTCTGGATAACACTGCACTCTCTTCACACAGCTTCTGCGCATTGCAGATAAGCCTGTGAATTCTGCCTTTGCTGAAATGTCTGCCTTTTTCCATATATTTGCGGATAAAAGGTGCACCATAATCTGCAACAATCTCATCCTCCAGCGAAATGTAGAAACGGCTGTTGCCCGGAGCGCCCTGTCTGCCTGATCTGCCCCTTGCCTGTCTCTCCTGACGGATATTGCTCATTCGCCCCACACCGATGATTGCAAGTCCACCCAGTTCTTCAACACCTTCACCCAACTTAATGTCCGTACCTCTGCCCGCCATGGCTGTTGCCACTGTGACTGCATTCATCTGTCCTGCTTCCTTGATAATATCCGCTTCCCAGAATGCATTGTTGGCATTGAGCACATTATGGGGTATCTTCTGATTCGTCAGAAGTCTGGAAACCAGTTCTGTCTCTGCTATGGTACTGACTACGAGCAGCACAGGCTGTCCTGTACTATGTACGGCACAGGCTGCATCAATCGCAGCCCGAAACTGACTGTCTGCATCCTGAAATACTCTGTCTGGAAGATCTTTCCTGATGACAGGACAGTTAGGCGGGACTACCAGTACATTCACACCATACACGTCTCTCAATTCATCCGAAGCATCAGCAATCGTGCCGCTCATTCCCGCCATTTTCGGGAACAGCAGGAACAGATTCTGATATGTAATAGACGCCACCGAACGATTCTCCTGCGACACTTTCAGATGTTCCTTCACCTCCAGCGCCTGATGCTGTCCACCTCTCAGCTTCACTCCCGGCATCATTCGTCCCGAACCACTGTCAAGCAGTCGTATCTCTTCATTCTCCGCCACGACGTATTCTTTCTCTTTTGCAAAAAGCATATGCGCACGAAGTGCCAGCGTCACATGCCTGTTAATCTCAAAATATTCTCTGCCATAGAAGTTATCTATGCCAAAGTACTGTTCAGCATACCGAACTCCCTGATCTGTCAACCAGACCTTCTTCTCTTCTACTTCATAATCCCTGTCTTCTTCCAGAGTCTTTACGAAGAAATCTGCCATTTCATACAGATTGGACTGTACTCTGGGCGCACCGGATATGACTAGCGGTGTCTGGGCACTGTCCAGAAGTACAAAATCAGCCTCATCTATAATGACATAGTAGAATTCACGCATGAATCTGTCTTCTGCGGAGGTCACTAAGTTATTGAAAAGATAATCAAAGCCAAGCGCACTGTGAGTCGTGTATACAATATCTGCATTGTATATCTCCCGCTTCTCATCATTGCTGATCTTCTCATCCTGTCTTGCACGGACACCAGCAGCAACGCTAAGCCCCATGAAATGATATACCTGCCCCATTTCCTCTGCGTCACGAAGCACCAGATATTCATTAGTCGTAACCAGAATCGTACTTTTGCCGGTCAGGGCATTCAGGTACAAAGGCATTGTCGCCGTCAGCGTCTTGCCTTCTCCTGTGTTCATCTCTGCCAGATATCCCTGATGCAATGCAATTCCTCCAAGAATCTGCACATCATAGGGGAATTTGCCAAGAATACGATAATCCGCCTCACAGATAACGGCATACGCTTCCGGCAGCAGCTCATCCAGACTGACTCCCTGCGCCAGCCTCTCCCTGAACACACGGGTCATATCTGCCAGCTGTTCATCTGTCATGGCAGCTATCTTACTTTTATACTTCTTGATTCTATTTAGAATTCTTTGTAACTTTCTGATCTTGTTCGTCTGTTTCATCCATTATTTCCCGAATTACTACTGAGTGAAAATGAAATTGCGTCATTCCACCATGAATCAACTGTAATCTGTAACTGTACGTCTTCAGTGGACACTGAAATACAGTCACCTTATCCCTGAGCACAATACTTCCTGCCTCTGCTTCATATTTATCATAAAAGACCAGACGCATAAGCCAGTTCTCACCGGGAGGACAATCTATTGCTATCTCAATCTGATATCTGCTCTCTCCATCTATCATAGGTAACGTGGGTTCGATTCTCTGCATCTGATAATTCGTCTTTGAGAACCACTCCTTAATGATCGTTCCCGGAGGCATCAGTATATTCTGAAATTCCACATCATCCCTGGCATGATATAGAACTCTGGAACCATATAAATAGGTATTGGCAGAATATTCATTCCAATATACTGTCCACTTCTCTCCTGTCATCTCTATCCTCCACTATTCTATGCCTCTGTGAAAATCCTCTGTAAGTATCTTATAATACTGACTGCTGAACCACTTTACAATGGCACCCGTATCATCATTATGTCTGCCGTGAATGCCTTTCCCATACACCTGTACACCGCCTGACTGTAGATGCGAGATCAGCTGCTGATAAGCAGTCCTGTCATAATCATCCTCTATCATATAGGAAACGATGAATTTGGATGCATGCCAGTCCGCCTGATCGAATTTATCCCAGAAACGGTGATTGAGACGGTCTATGCAGTCTGCATCCATTCCTTTTTGTATATAGCATAACACATCCAATGATGTAGGAAAACCACCCGGTCTGTTCAATCTCTCGTTTGCTGCCACATCCCCGATGCTTGCAAGGGGTTTACCAAGAAGCATTGCATGTGGGCTGATATCACATCCATAATACAGTGCTCCAAAGGTTCCCATGGAAAGACCTGATAAAACTACCTCATCCGCACCAAATCCCAACTCTTCCATGTGTTTACGCAGAATCTCTACAAGCTGCTCCTCATACTCAGGTGAACCCATATAGAAGCTTCCACCTTCCAGTCTGGATTCTGAAATCAGCAGGAAAGGACACCCCATTCTGCGCATCATATTGTAGCCTTCAAAGCCTTCCCTTGTCTTATATCCTGAAAAATACACATTAAGCGGCGGCTTCCTGTCACCGGGGTCAAAATAATAGAATATCTCTTCTCTGTCTGAGGTCACAACACGCTCACCTCCCGGCAGAAAATAGCCATGTCCGCGTCTCGAATATCGGTCATGCAGTCCAATGATCTGTAATTCCCCTTTGCCACAGGCATTGATGGATACGAAGATAGGACCATCCTTCTTCTGATTGTCTATGGTCACGATATTCTCCAGCTCTTCCTGTGTAAATTCCCAACTGTTCTGAATCTCAGCCAAGGCACCTGACCTGAACTGCGTGATCTTCATGGAGATTCTGACATCTTCACTCTTCTTATATTCCAGCCACAGGTCAATCGCCTGCCCGGAAAAGACAGGGATGTTGTTTCTCCAGAATGCAACCTGATCCAGTTCTTCTCCAAAATCTCCCGTCAAAGACACACTGTAATTGCCATTCCACTTAATCTCGCCCTTAAAATCCTTCGATATGCTCACCTGATTGGACTTAAATTTCTCGCCATAGGGCGCAGGATAATAATTTCTTGCTTCCTGTAAAAGAAATTGCTGTATCTGCTCTCTGGCAATCTTCTTTCCTTTCTTGCACGCAAAAAGCTCCTTCGCCTTTTCCCCAAGCTGTACACCCTCGACCAGATACAACGTATAGGCTTTGGTCACATTACGAAGGTTCTCCAGCTCCTGCTCCCTGGGTTCTCTGTCCCAGAAGACAAGCTCAAAGGCATCTCCTGCCCTTCGAAGTTCAGGCTTCTCGTGATATATCCTGATTCCACCGGGAATCTGATAGCTCATTCCCCAGTCTTCCTCTCCCAATTGTAAGATACGAATATCATCCAATGCGCTCTATTACCTCTTTCCATTCTCTGACAAGTACCGCTGTACTGTTATCCTTACTCAATTCTCTGGAATAGATCAGCGATTCATTCCAGTATTTCATTCCTGACAGATAGTACGCCAGACTCTTTCTGATATCCTTCGTATTCTGCAGGACAAATCCATTCTTGCCATGCTCCACATACTTCGTCTTTCTGCATACAATCTGTGGAATCCCCACGCTCACTGCCGCAATCTGCAAATAAATCTCTCTCTCCAGACTGAAATCCACCAGAATTCTCTGCTCACGCATACACTTGCTGACAGATATCTCATCCACGCACTGTTCTACTACAAATTTCACAGGTTCGTTCTGCTCTGTATCCAGCTCATTCTCTGCATTCTGTGCTGCCTTTTTCCTTGCCCACTCTGTTGGAAGCTGCATTCTGTCCAGTACTTCCTGTGCCTTTCTAAGCAGGCGGCTCTCCATATCATAGTCAGCCCGTCTGGTGAAAAGATGCACTCTGGCATTCTCATTCTCTGTCAGATATCCTGCCAGTTGTTCCAACAGCTCATCCAGTACATTCTGCCCCAGCGCATCAACAGGAACCAGTATTTTCTGCACATTGAGCTGTCCGCTGATACTGTAATCTACACGGGAATCATAGGGCGAAATGTCCTTAATATTCGTTAAAAGTCTATCCGAAACACCAAGTATCTCTTCCTTATTCTCTTCCGAGTCCACAATGACATAATCCGCGCTCTCTATCATTGACTTCCATGTGATTACTTCTGTCCGGGTCAGTCGGTTCTCATAAAAAGACAATATCCTTTTCCTGTCCTGCAATGCTTCATCCAGGACTTGCAGATGCTGTCCATCCATCGCAATACAGAACATATCCCTGGGATCTACCAGTTTCACATAGGCTTCCACTACTTCTTCTATGACATTCTGCATGGAGTCATACCTTTTGTTAAGGAATGGATGTGTCTCTTCTTCCCCGTCAAAAGAAATCAAATACTCTGACGCCCTGGGATTGACTTCTACATGCCCATCCGAAGCATATTCACGCAACTTCCAGACTCCGTCCTCTCTCAGATAATCCTGATACTGCATTTTTCCATCTGCATACAGCACGGTGGAAGATAAGAATCCTCTATCATCGTAAATATTGCGCCTTTTTAATATATTATCTTGAAACATATCGACCTGAATCGGATTGCCGTCCTCGCCAAACTCAATCTGTGCATATTTCTCACCATGATACATGGCAAGAATTACGAAATTGCTGTAGATGAACTCAATCCCCTCCGGCCAGTTCAGATTGTGAAAGGACAGAAGCATTGCCTTCTTACGCCGTATCTCCTGAATCGCATCAAAACAGGACCAGTACGGAGCATGATACACACTCTGTCGGTGGAGAAAATGCCTGAAATTCGGTGCGAAGCCAAGAAGCATGATTTTATAAGGATGCACCTTACTGCGGTGAAAAAGCTGAACCTGCTTCACCGTATCATCAAACTCCGTATGGGTTCTCCTCGCATACCAGCTCTGCTCATTCTCACACCATTTATTCTTCTGATACCATGCGGGTATAAAAAAAATCATCAAATAAACTCCTTATAAGAATCATAATCCTGAATTGCCTGTACTTCACGGTACATATTACAGCCTACACCAGCCAGCATCATAACGGAAGACGGAAGCATTGCCAAGGCACTGTCCTGCAATACGCCCTGAATCAGCAGAAAAAGCGGCACTCCCAGACACAGACACATAACCACTGCACTGACCAGACTGATCTCTACTACCTTACGTCTAAGATATTTCTTCGTATCTTTCCCTGCATGGATATTGAGCAGGCTGTCACCACTTTTCAGGAACTGTTCTGTAATATCTCCCGGATTTACAAATATATAGGAGAAAAAGACAGTCAGGACAAACAAAAGTATCAGATAGGTAACGACTCCCAATGGCTTAGTCAGTACCATCTGTTCACGCCAGTTCTGAAACTGCTGTTGCTTTGGAAATATCATCACCAGCAAAGTCAGCAATATCTGTGGCAACAGGAAAAAAGCAAAAGAAAACATGGTAGGCATAATGCCGATTGGATTCAGCTTAATCGCCAGATAATTCTTGTCGGCGTAAATATTATGAATGGAAATACGCTGAACGGGGATATGCATTTCGCTGTTCTCCATCCAGATTACAACAAACATGACTACAGCTGAGATAATCAGGGGAAGTACCAGCGAAGCCGGCTCCCTTCCTATCAGCATGGAACGTATACCATCCACCATATTTGCCAGGATCAGCGCTGTCTGTCCACCAATACCATATTTCCTGTTTCGTTCAGACAGCCACAGGATAAACACCGCACCTGCTATCATCTCTGCGCCTGCTGTCAGTCTCACCATAAGCTGTGGCTGTCCTGTGCTCACAAATTGCAGATCCTGTAAGCGAATATAGGACTGTATCAGTGCAAGCACCAGCATAATACACAGTGACAGCCTGTTTCTCTTACTGGGTGAAATCTTCGATTTTGCATCTGCGCTTCTGCATGCTACGACCATCTGTACCAGCATGGTGGCTATCATATAGGGAGCAATTCCCAGACAAAAGACAGAGCACTGGTAAAGGTCTCCACTGATTGTCTGCATCAGGAGGGCATGGGCATCCAGGGACTGACTGTGGTAATGTGCGTAATCAATCCCATATAATGGAAGATTTCTTCCCAGAAGATATATCAGCATAATTATGATTGTATACAATGTCTTATACAGTAAGACTTTCTCAGATTTCCTTTTTCCAGTCCTCAAAATGCTCTCCTTGTGTAAATGTTACAAGCCTAAAGA
>CAVBMG010000001.1:0-74557 GCA_963596435.1 Agathobacter sp. | reverse complement strand
TAATCACAATTAGTGACCACGTGTGCGGTCACTAATTGTATAGACTTATGTATTATTTTTAATCAGTTATTTCTTCTGATCGCCAGGGTTCTTAGGTTTGAAGATACCCTTGTTATTCTTCTTATCGTAGCCTGTCTTACCGGTAATTGCTGCTAACAGGGCTACAAGCCACCACCACAAGTTACGTGAAGGATTCTCAATGCTCTCTGCCTGTGCTACTGCCTCATCTTCAATAGTCGTTGTAGCAGTATCTGCATTCTCCTCATCTTCAATAACAGCTAATGGTACTTCTTCATCTTCAATGACAACAACATCTGCATCCTTCTGAGTGTTACCGGAAGTCGCATCTTCTACGGATGCTGCTAACGGAGTAGTCTCATCGTCGATAGTAGTTGTTGTTCTTGTTCTTCTGGCTACTGTCTGTGTAGGTGTCAATTCGCCGGTTGTATCTGATGCAACCGGTGCTGTAGCTGCCAACGGAACATCTACCTCACCAATTATAGTATCTGGTGCAGGTGTTGTGCTGGTTGAAGCACTTGTTGATGTGGATGATGCACTTTCACCAGAATCAGGTGTTGTTGTTCCACCATCTCCTGTGCCGCCATCTCCTGAACCACCGCTTGTACTATTTGCTGCGGAAGTACTTGCGCTTGCACTTGCGGATTCACTCTCGCTTGTAGATGTGCTTGTACTTGCTGATACACTTGCACTTGTGCTCGCTGATGTACTTGCGCTCTCACTTGCTGATATACTTGCACTTGTGCTCGCTGATGTACTTGCGCTCTCACTTGCTGATATACTTGCACTTGTGCTCGCTGATGTACTTGCGCTCTCACTTGCTGATATACTTGCACTTGTGCTCTCGCTGGCTGCCTTTTCACTTGCGCTCTCACTCGCCGCCTTTTCACTTGCGCTCTCACTCGCTGCTTTCTCACTTGCTGATGCGCTTGCGCTCTGGCTGGCAAGCTTGCTTGTACTTGCACTCTCGCTCGCTGCAGTACTTATTGATTCACTTGTACTCTTGCTTGTAATTGCACTCTCACTTGCTGATTTCGTACTGGTACTTTCAGTGCTTGTGATAGTTTCCAAAGATGCATTTGCTGCTGCATAGCTTATAGACAAGCTTTCACTATTCGAAGTTGACAGACTCCTTCTTGTTGCTTCACTTCTGGACAAGCTTTCACTGTTATCCGAAGACTGGCTTAACACCTTTGAAGTACTTTCTGAACGTTGTATTACATGCTTATCTGATTCGCTTGCCGCCTTTGCAGCGCTTTCTGAACGTTCACTTGCGTGCTTAGCAGAATCACTTGCTACATTAGAAACACTTTCTGAACGTTCACTTGCATGCTTAGCAGAATCACTTGCTACATTAGCAGCACTTTCTGAACGTTCACTTGCATGCTTAGCAGAATCACTTTCCACCTTAGTAGCACTGTCTGCACGTACTATACTGGTTGATTCTGAAGTGCTTAGTCTATCTGATTGACTTAATGACAGACTGACAGAATCCGCATTGGATTTAGTTGAAATACTTTCGCTCTCTGTCGCACTTGCCGCCAAGCTATCTGCTCTTTCAGAGCTTGCTGTTTCACTGGCAACTGTGCTGCTTACTAAACTAGCACTTCTTGCATCAGCTTCACTCGTACTTGTACTTTGGCTATTCTTTGTTGAATCACTGGCTGATTTACTTGCACTCTCAGCATTTGCGCTTGCGGATTCACTTGCAGACTTAGCACTTGTACTTGCTGCTTCGCTTTGAGCAATACGATCTGATACGGATAAGCTTTCTGACCTCAGTTCACTCATCTGACTACGTATTGTGCTTAAACTATCAGATGCATTTGTAAGGTCTTTTCTCTTTTGACCGTAATCATCACTTTTTTCATTAAACTCTGTTTCTGAGAAATACAGTTCTCCCTTTGTTCCATCAAATGTTTGTACCGTTTCAACAGAATCGTAATAACTTTTATATTTTTTTATTTTTGTCCATTCATACCATCCATATGAATGCTTCACAGTTACTTCATACTCAATATAAGTTCCTTTTTTATCTTGATTAGTCTTAACATTTTCTAATTTTGTTTCGCCAATAGAATAGCTCTTATTTCCATTATCGTCTTTTTCAACCTTAATATATTGACCTTTATAGTCGCCTTTGCTGACTCTTAACTGATCATATTCTATAAGATTCTTCTTCGTTATATATATATGATCAACATAATTAGGATTATCATTCTTGTTTATAGCATCCAGACGATTTTCATTCTTATCTACTGTTACGTAGTCGAAATATGCACTATCTGTTTTTTCTTCATTATCTGTATAATCAACTTTAACATTATTATCTACATATCCGCTAAAATCCCACTCACTATGCTGAATATCTTTTACTTTACTATCCTGATAAAACTTGTACTGTATCAAAAGATTAGCTAATTCATCTGCATATCCATAATAATTGTTGCTGTCCGGGTCATGGTCTAAATTCTGACCTGCTTTTCTAGCAGCCTCCTGTGCAGCTTTAACATTCTTTTGAGCCACTTTTATATCATTTATCAGCTTCTCTAAATATTCATCTTTATAACCACTTGCATTAAAGTCATTATTAGTACTGTTATATGCATGCTCCAATTCTGACTCTAACATAGAGAAACTTGTTGATTCAGACGCAATTACAGATGCTCTATTCAAATCTGACGCTGCACTGGCTGAACCTGCGCTGGCTGCTGACTCTACCAAAGAGTGAGACTCTGACAGACTGGTACTTTCTTTCTGTGAAGTCTCGGTAGAAGCATTCATGCTTTCAGATATTTTCTGTGATAAAGAAGATAAGTTGTCTGATTCTAATTTCAAGCTATCTGACGCTGATTCTGATTGTGAATCTAAGCCTGAACTCTTGATTGAATCTGATTCTGCTGCTGAATTGATTGTACTAAGCATTTTAGAATCAGATTCAGAATTTGACGCACTCACAGATTCAGCTACGCTGTGGGATTCAGAATCTGTTTTGTAATTCGATTCACTTTCTGACTTTGCTTCACTGGCTGACTCTGAATCTTCTGTAGAATTTGCTTCGCTTTTAACAATTGCTGTGCTGGCTGATTCTGAATCTTCTGTAGAATTTGCTTCACTCTTAACAATTGCTGTGCTGGCTGATTCTGAGTCTTTTACTGCATTTGATTCACTTTTAACAATTGCTGTGCTGGCTGATTCTGAGTCTTTTACTGCATTTGATTCACTTTTAACAATTGCTGTACTGGCTGATTCTGAGTCTTTTGCTGCATTTGATTCACTTCTTGACTCTTCTATACTATGTGATTCAGATTCTGTTGTAGAATTCACTGTACTTACAGAATCTATCTCTGATTTTATATTTGAATTTTTGTCTGATAATGAGCCTGCTTCACTTGTAGAATTCGATGTTGATGCAGTATCTGATGACGATGCTGACTCTGACTTTACATGTACTTCACTCAAGGATGTTGAATCAGACTTTGCTGCTGATTCAGACTCAGCCTTAGTATCCTTCTGTGTTTCAGCAGGAGTCTCATCAGCATTACTCTCTGCCGTATCAGATGTCTCTGTGTTATTTTCATCTGTGTTAACTGGTGTTTCTTCATCATTACCAGTATTTGTGCTTGTATCAGCGGTAGTATTATTATCCTCCGATACTGACTGCGCAGGTTCACTGCTCTGGCTCTCCTGTGTCTGAGCCTCGTTGGTGTCTGCGGTAGAATCAAGGTGCTCCTCCTGTGCCTCGGACTGCTGCTGTTCTGTCTCAACAATCTGTTCCTGTTCTTCTGTAACTGTCTGTTGCTCCTGTTCTGCGGCAAATACTACATCACCATCAGAGAATGCGCTTGCTCCTCCAAGCGCTACTCCTACGCCCGCAACACTTTTTAAGATTTTGTTTACTTTCTTCTTCTCCATGTTGTTTCTTTATGCCGTATGGCATATCCTCCTTCCACATTGTAGCTGCTAAACCCAAATACAATTTGTCTTCCCCTGTACTAGCCTTACTCAACTGTCATACGTCATTTTGTCTTCAGATTCTCGCTTCTCTCAACACTATATGCAATTCTACTAATAGTACTATAGAACTATACAGATTATAGCATCATTTATTGAGTATTACAATGATTCTTTTTTCATATAGTATACAAATCGTTTTGTGAACCTTGCACAAATTAATAGTTAATTTATATAAAAAAGAGACTTCTAAAACTCTTTTCTGTTTCTGAGTTTTAGAAATCTCTCTATTTTGCACACTAAATGCACGTTTTATGCCAATGCCTGTCTGATGTCCGCGATCATGTCCTCTACTGCCTGTCTGGAAGCATCTGCAAAATGCTCTGCTCCGAACTTTGCATACTGTTCATTCTGGTATGCTGCAATGATTCCTCTGGAGGAATTCACAATAGCACCAAGTCCGTCTTCGTTGAAGAAATGAACCAGATCCTTGCCTTTTCCACCCTGTGCTCCATAGCCTGGAACCAGAATGTATGCCTTGGGCATAAGCTTACGCAGTACCTTGCCCATTTCAGGATAAGTAGCACCTACAACGGCACCTACATAGCTGTAGGAATCACCCATAGCCTGTTCGCCCCACTCGGCAACTTTCTCACCAACCCACTCATAGAGAGGTCTGCCATCAATGAGACGATCCTGGAATTCACCGCTGCTTGGATTAGAAGTCTTTACTAATACGAAGATACCCTTCTTCTCTTCCTTACATACGTCGATAAAAGGCTGTACGCCATCACTTCCAAGATAGGGATTGACTGTCACGAAATCCTCGTTAAAAGGCTGACAGATCTGACTTCCAACCTGTACTTTGCCAAGATGTGCTGTCGCATAGGCTGCAGATGTAGAACCGATATCGCCTCTCTTGATATCTCCAATGACTACCAGATCCTTGGATTTGCAGTATTCTACTGTCTTGTGAAAAGCCATCAATCCGGGAATACCGAACTGTTCATACATGGCAATCTGAGGTTTTACTGCCGGGATCAGATCATAAGTCTTATCAATGATTTCCTTATTAAAAAGCCAGATAGCTTCTGCAGCGCCCTCCAGATTCTCGCCTTTTTCCTCAAAAGCAATCTTCTTGATATGTTCAGGTACAAATTTCATCATAGGGTCAAGACCTACTACAATGGGAGCACCTGTCTTGCGAATCTTCTCTACAAGTTTGTTGATCATAACTTTCTCCTCTATCTTATTTCTTCCTTATTTCTATCTATTGTGCTATTTGTGCCGCATTGGTCGCGTATTTCTTTATATTGGATACATTAACGTACTTTTTCTGTGATTGTCCGGTTACAATTACAAGGGTCGGAGCCTGCATGACACCATACTGTACCGCCAGATCCATGTTCTCTTCTGCATCAACAATGGTATAATCCACATCTTTGAGGTATTCCTTTGCCAGCTTACAGTTAGGACATGTCTTGGTCGTGAACAGGAATTTTATGTTCTTTTCCTCCTCACGCTGAGATATCATGGAAGCGCTGAGGGCTGCTGCCTTGATCTCAGATGTGGGCTTTGCTTTCAGGTGTTCGCCTTTTATCACAGAACTACCGATCTGATACTCTGTTCTGTTGGCATATTCCTGAAGTTTACCGTCATTCCAGTTCTGTACAGGACGATAGTAACCTGTAATACGGCTATATACTTCTGTTGTCTTGCCGCACTTAGGACATATCTTCTGTTCTCCGCTGAGATAGCCATGCTCCTTACAGATAGAATAAGTAGGAGACAAGGTATAATAAGGTAATTTATAATTCTCTGCAATGGTACGAACCAGGTTTGCTGCTGCCTTCCAGTCAGGAAGCTTCTCTCCCAGAAATGCATGGAATACTGTACCGGAAGTATACAGTGTCTGCAATTCATCCTGTACATCCAATGCATCGAATATATCTGTCGTGTAATCTACTGGCAAATGGGAAGAATTCGTATAGTATGGTGTATCTCCCTCATGTCCTGCTGTGATAATATCAGGCCATTTTGCTCTGTCATGCTTCGCCAGTCTGTATGTTGTACTCTCTGCCGGTGTAGCCTCCAGATTGTAGAGATCACCGTACTGCTCCTGATAATCAGACAGACGCTCACGCATATGATTGAGTACATCCCTGGTAAACTTCTGTGTCTCTGCATGTGTCAGGTCAGCTCTGAGCCACTTTGCATTCAGTCCTGCTTCATTCATGCCGATCAGACCAATTGTAGAGAAATGATTATCAAAGGTTCCCAGATAACGCTTCGTATATGGATATAAGCCTTCATCCAGCAATTTGGAAATGACGTTTCTCTTGATCTTGAGGGAACGCGCTGCAATATCCATCATTCTGTCAAGACGTCTGTAAAAATCAGCCTCATCCTCTGCCTGATATGCAATTCTTGGCATATTGATCGTTACTACGCCAACACTTCCTGTACTTTCACCTGAGCCGAAAAATCCACCTGTCTTCTTACGCAGCTCTCTCAAGTCCAGACGCAGACGGCAGCACATACTTCTGACGTCAGACGGCTCCATGTCTGAGTTAATATAGTTGGAAAAATATGGAGTACCATATTTGGATGTCATTTCAAATAAGAGTCTGTTATTCTCTGTATCAGACCAGTCAAAGTCTTTTGTAATAGAATAGGTAGGAATCGGGTACTGGAAGCCTCTGCCGTTTGCATCGCCTTCGATCATGGTCTCAATAAATGCCTTATTGACCATGTCCATTTCTTTCTTACAATCCTTGTAGCAGAAATCCATCTCCTTACCGCCTACAATAGCAGGAAGCTCTGCAAGGTCATTTGGTACAGTCCAGTCCAGAGTAATATTACTGAAAGGAGCCTGTGTACCCCAACGGCTCGGTGTATTTACGCCGTAGATGAATGCTTCGATACATTTCTTAACCTCACCGTAGCTTAAATTATCTACTTTTACAAAAGGTGCAAGATAGGTATCAAAAGAGGAAAATGCCTGAGCGCCAGCCCATTCATTCTGCATAATGCCGAGGAAATTCACCATCTGATTGCACAGAACGGATAAATGTCTGGCAGGAGCTGATGTAATCTTACCCGTAATACCACCAAGTCCTTCTTTAATTAACTGCTTCAAAGACCAGCCTGCACAATATCCTGTCAGCATGGACAGATCATGGATATGAATATCTGCATTTCTATGTGCTTCTGCAATCTCATCATCATATATTTCTGACAGCCAGTAATTCGCCGTAATCGCACCGGAGTTGGATAAAATAAGACCGCCTACAGAATAGGTTACTGTAGAATTCTCCTTCACTCTCCAGTCTTCGGACTTCACATAGCTGTTCACTACTTCCTTGTAATCGAGAATCGTGGACTTCATATTGCGCATCTTCTCGCGCTGCTTACGATACAGAATGAATGCCTTGGCAGCCTCTGCATAGCCAGCCTGCTCCAGCACCTTCTCTACGCTGTCCTGAATCTCCTCTACCTGTACTTTACCCTCTTTTACCTTCCCCTGCATATCTGCTGTTACACGAAGTGTCAATAAATCAACAATTGCCTGATTGTACTGAACCTGTGTCGCATCAAATGCCTTTACGATGGCGCCACTGATCTTCTCAAGATTCAGCTCTACCTCACTGCCATCTCTCTTGATTACACGAAACATTGAATAACTTGCTCCTTCCTCCGGCTGACATACAGCCTTCCCCCATATTTACATAACCCATTTGCATGCTCTTGGCATCGCAGGACCGTGTATGAATCCATACTAGCACGGCTTAGAACATAAGTCAATCGAACATACTAAATAGCGCCTGTTGTTTTATTTTTGTATACAACATATTGTGTTTTATGACTCACGTGTCACTTTTATTTAAATGTTGTAAAAAGCCTGTAATATACTGTTTTACCGGGTTTGCAGGAACTGCGCTTCTCTCTGTGCCCTGGTATCTTCAGAATATACATTCAGATAATCTGTAATGAGACTCTTCGCCTGGGCAAAGTTACCCAGGTATTCATTGGCAACGATCTGATTGAATTTCAGACTCTGTAAGCAGGCAGAATCCCCGATCTCAATTCCTGCTTCATAGGCAGCCAGCGCATCTTCGTATTTCTCCTGCTTCATGTAGCAGTTACCAAGACTGCTGTAGATAGCAGCATCCGGCGCATTGGCATCCAGATAGGTCTGGTATACCACTGCTGCATAGTTCATATCACCAAGCTTCTCATAGGTCTGTCCAAGCATCAGGGAGACCTTCGCATCTGTTCCATTCAATGCGCCATCCAGATAGATTCTCGCATTCGCATAGTCTTCCAGATAATAATAGAGAATTCCTTTCTGGGAATCTGTCAGTTTCTTATCCTGCTGATCCATGAAATTCTGTATATATGTCTTGCCCTCTTCTGCAAAGCCTGCTGCCTGCATCTCTTCGTAGGCAGATGTCACCAGCTCCAGATTATCCGTTGCCAGTGAAAAGGCTTTCTCAAAATCCGCAAGTGCCGATTCATAATTGCCTTCTTTTAATAAGGTACATGCCCGCAGATAATAGGCATCCGTATCTTTATCACGCAATCCAATGATTGCAGAATAGATATTCTGTGCATCCTCATACTTGCCTAATTTATAATACGCTGATGCCAGATAATAATTGGTGTCAAATTCCAGATCCGTTACATTGCCTCCGGCATAACTGATAGAATTCAGGAAGCATTCTGATGCCTGCTCATAGTCTCCCAATCCCATATATGCCAGACCTTCACCTCTGTATAACAGCTGTTCATCTTCATTGTATACAATCGCAGCTTCAAAGCTTTCTATCGCTCCATTGTAATCCAACTGCTCCAGCAGCTGCATACCCTGCTCTATATTTGTATTCTGCTCCTTGCCACAGCCCGACAGCATGCATGCCGCCAGTGCCACAGCCAGGCCTAACTTCATTTTCTGCATATAAGTCTTATGCCTCGTCTTTCTTACACTATGACTTCATAAGATGCTTCAAAGCACTCTCCAGCGTCCAACGTATTGCCCCATTCTCTCTTATCCAGTTCACCTGTAAAATCAGCTTTATCACATCTTCCATACCATGGTTCAATGCAGATAAATGGTGCATTTTTCTTTGGTGGAGACCAGATGCCGAATAAAGGTGCATTGAAACGCACTGTCAGATACGGCTTCTCCTGACCATAGGACAAGGAAACCTCATGTGCCTGATTTCCTTCTATTACTAATGCATCCTGGTCAAAAAGATCTTCTGTAACAGCAAGCTCACCATGCTTCAATGGATATGTCTTGTGCTCATGTGTCAGAAGTCCTCCCTCGCCCAGTATGGAAGAGGTAATCTCTGTCTCTGTATCAAAATGCAGCTTATAGTCTGTCTGCCTGGTTCCTTCTATGATCGGACAGCGGAAAGCAGGATGTCCACCGATGCTGAAATACATCACGCGATCATTGGTATTATCCACTTTCCATGTAATCGTCAGATGGTTGTCCACAATGGTATAGGTAATCGTCAGACGAAAGTGAAAAGGATACTTTGCAAGAGTCTCTGCATTATCTTCCAGAACAAAAGTCAGGGAATCTGCCTTCTGCTGCACCAGTGTAAATTCCATATCTCTGGCAAAGCCATGCTGGGACATTTGGAAACTCTGTCCTTCATAATGATACTGTCCTTCATGCAGCCCGCCTACAATGGGGAAAAGAACAGGTGAAGTCCTTTTCCAGAATTCAGGTCTTGCATCCCACATATATTCTCTGCTGTCGCTTTGTCTTTTGAGTGATTTCAGCTCTGCACCAAAGGAACTGACCTCGATACAGATATGTTCATTACTTAATGCATATATTGTACTCATACTGACTCCTTATGATCTGTCTAATGGATATGTTTCCTTGTCTGCTACGGATATGTCTTTACCAATCTGTACTTCGATCAGATGCAGGTCGCTGTCTGCCATTACGGTATGCTTGCAGCCAGCCGGTATCTTAATGACACTGCCTGCGGATATCTCCTGCATCAGATCATCCAGAATGACTCTGCCATGACCGGATACGACTGTCCATACTTCTTCTCTGTGCTGATGGCTGTGATACTTCATCTGATGTCCGGGCTTGAGATTCACACGCACTGTATAGGACAGGGGCTGCATGTCAATGACTGTATAACTGCCCCAGGATTTCTCTGCATATTTTACGACACCACCGATATCCTCTACATATGGCTTCATATAGCTGCTCTGCTCTTTATCTGCCACAAGAATGCCGTCATTGCTGACTGCAACGACCATGTTCTTACAGCCCATGCACAGCACCGGGATATCCAGCTCATTTACAACCTGTGTATCTTCACAGTTATCATCCAGCGTCACATTGCCAAGCTTCTGATCGGACATAACCTCTGTCATCATGTTCCAGGTTCCTACATCTTTCCAGTCGCCTGCATAACGCATTACCTGAATGCTGTTCTCCTTCTCTACCACCGCATAGTCGAAACTGATCTTAGTCAGTGTCGCATACTTCTCATAGAGATCCTGATAGCCTGTAAAATCAATGAGCTTATGTGCAATCTCCAGTAAATATCCTAATTTAAAAGCAAATACACCTGCATTCCAGAGTGCTCCCTGTCTCAGATATCCTTCTGCCACTTCTACGGTAGGCTTCTCCTTGAATTCACGTACCAGGCTGACCGTATCGGCTGACTCAGGAATAATATAACCGTATTTCTCACTTGGATAAGTAGGCTCTATTCCCATAAGTGTCAGGTTCGCATTGCCTGCAAGCACCAGCTCTTCCAGTCTCTTCACACCTTCATAGTAGGAATTGTCCACATAAGGGTCTACCGGGCAGACTGCCACACATTCGCCCTCTCCGACACCCTGTACATCATGAAGATATGCTGCAGCAAGTGCAATGGCAGGAAATGTATCTCTTCTGCATGGCTCTACACAGACATTGACCTGTTCTCCTAACTGATTACGGATTGCACTGACCTGTGTCTTACTGGTAGCGATTGTGACCCTTGCCTCACTGTCTACTGTTGTGATCTGTCTGTAGACACGCTGCACCATGGACTCTCTGTTGCCCTGTTCATCCTTAAAGAGCTTGATGAACTGCTTGGAACGTATATCATTGGATAAAGGCCAGAGACGTTTGCCACTGCCTCCTGATAACAAAATAATATTCAAATCTAACTTACCTCCGCTGTAAATAATAAATCCGTTATCCCGGATTCCCTATAGAATCTAGTATAACGGATTTACGCTTAAAGTACAATGATTGTTTCTGATTATGTTTTACTGCCTTTTTCTATCTCTTATCCTGATCGCAGATGCTGCTGCAATTGCCAAAACACCTGCTGCTGCAAAAGGAACTCCGCTTCTGGTCTCATCACCTGTCATAGGGATAGAATCAGTAAGTGGCGTTTCATCTTCCTCAATAGAGACAAATCCCGCCGCTAATGGTACTTCTTCCTCTGCAAGTTCTATCATATCTCCACCTGCTGTGGCTGCCATCGGGGTCTGTTCTGCCTCAATCACTACCATCGTCTGCGGATTAGTTGTTTCAGCAGAAGAGGATTGTACTGTTGATGAGGACTCTTCCGTTGATGAAGACTCTTCTGTTGTGGATGATTCTTCCGTTGATGAAGACTCTTCTGTTGTGGATGATTCTTCTGTTGATGAAGACTCCTCTGTTGATGGCTCTTCCGTTGAAGACTTTTTATACGTATATTTTATTCCATCTATGTGATAATAGCTGTCTGCTTCATGTTTGAAAGAGTAACCCTTGAACAGTGCAGTTCCATCTTCCATCTGTATGACATTCCCATTCATGTCAGTAACTACGCCATTTTCATTAATAAAATAGTACATGGAAGTATCAATCCTGTCACCGTTTAATACCCAATATACTACTGGCATGGTATCATTGACAGATACTCCTTTTCCGGGCTTGTTATAAATGTCATATATGCTATTGGGCGAATCATCCTCTAATCCACTCATATATTTTACATAGCTTGCATATACGCTATAAGGTGCTACGATTGACTCTGACTCTGGTGTTACCTCATAAAAATACTTTTTTCCTTGTGATACTACCGTATCATCATTTTCATCGAAGCCTCTGGAATTGCTTTCTGCAATCTTACCGGTTTCGACATCCTTCTGACCATAATTTTTTGTTTTGGCTTTCTTTAATTCCTGTTCAGTCAGTTTTTTAGTCCAGGCGGTATATCCTTGTGCATCGCTTGCCAGCTTATCGGCGTTCTTCTGTGCTGTCTTTAATGCAGCGGCTGCATTCGCAAAAGCAAGCTTCTTATTTGTAATAGCCTGAAACAGCTCCGACAAGTCCGGTCTGTCTGATACAGATATGCTTACCAGTGCATTCAGATTATCCTGTGCCAAGGCTACAGCCTCCTGTGCAGTCACCTGCACATCAGCTTCAGAAGACTCATTATCTTCCATAATAGGTTCTATAACAGCTTTCACCTGTTCAACAGTCGCAGCACAGTCCTGTTCTGCTGCTGCAGTGTCCTCATATACCTGCTGTGCTTCCTGCACAGTCTCCTGTGCAGCTTCTACTACTGCTTTCTGCTCTTCTACCTGCTGGCTGTTATTGGTCAACTTTAATCCTGAGCTTTCCAATTCCTGTTCCGTATATTGCGGAGTGTATTCGTCTTCTCCTTCTCCATACTGAATCATATCATAGCCGTATTCCTGCGCATATGCATTATATTTCTTTATTTCATTAAGAAGAACCTGTTCGGCATTGTCATATGCTTTCTGGGCATTCGCCTTTGCCTCTTTGCATAGCTTTCTTGCCGTATTGAGCGCTGCGGTTGCTTTCTTTGCTGCATCTGCCGTGATATCACTTATTTTATCACGGTCGGATGTTCCATCCAGCTTTGCTGCATCAATTGCCACCTCAAGCTGCTCCTTCGCCTTATCAACAACCTCCTGAATCGCACTATTCTGCTCTTCCATGTATTCACTGATGGTCTTCCCATCCTGACAGATAACCTCCGTTACATTTGTCTGTTCATTAGTCTTAATACTTGCATTGACCTCTGTTACTGTCTTATCAATATCAGACTGCTGCTCCTTTATAAGCCCGCTCGTATCAGTCTGGGGCAGAACTGTTTCTGTATTATCTATAGATTCTTCTACAGCAGCCTCCTCATGTGATGTTTCTATATCTGATGTTTCTGTATCTGATACTTCCATATCTGATGCTTCTGCATCTGAATCTTCTATAATCGAATCCCCTGTAATTGATACCTCTGTAGGCAGTAATTCCTGTGATTCCTCTACAGAGTTCTGCTCTTCCTGTGCTTGTGATACAGCTTCTGTCGTATCACTGCTGATACCTATATCATCTGACAGGACAACCTCCAGACTATCCTTTGCTAATGTCCTGATACCTGTAGATTCCGTCAGCAGCACCACTGCTATCGCTCCGGCTGTCACAGCCCTGAGCATATAAGTATACTTACTTTTTCTCATATATTCCCTCGTTTTATCTATAACACTACAAACTATAGTTGTTCCATGATTCATTACATAATTACAAAATATGTACAAAAAGAGCTCTCCATCACCCAATGCAGAAAAGCTCTTCACGTACCAATATCAGTCTTATAATACTGCTTATGACTGTCCTTCTTCCGGATGATCAGGACATTCTGGTCTAGGTCCCCATGGCCAATGCGGTCCATATGGAGGCCATCCACAGCCACCACCATGATGAGCTGTTTCATTAATATTTAGTTCCTCTAATTGAGGCTCATTCCATTTTTTCATCGTTCTCTCCTTATAACTATACTATTTTAGGCGTTTGACAAACGCCGAAACCCATTGATTTTACTGGATTTCTTTTCACTCCACCCCGATTTTCATCCGGATACATTTCTTGGTGATTCTGCTTTTGATTCAGCAGATTTGTACGGAAAACTGTTTCACACTTTTCACTTTTCCAAAGCACTCATTCCTTATAATCCCCGAAATGAAAGTTCTTTAAAAAAAGTTGGTTACAATGAATATGGTTATCCTACCTGCCCTAACGATGCCACACTTACAATGAAATACTGCGGTATCACCAAAGAAAATGGGCGTACAGACCGTATGAAATGAACCTGTCCCAAAATGCATTACCATAAAGGCTGGATCTGTGACTGTAAAAATCCCTGTAGCACTGCCCAAAAAGGCAGAACAACCTATACCTACGTGAACATGGATTTACGCATGTTTCCCGGCATCCAGCGTGACTCGAAAGAATGGAATGACACCTATAAAATACGCACTATCGTAGAACGTGCCATCAATCATTTCAAAATCAATATGTGTATTGCCGGAAGGAAAACAAGAAACCATACCACCACAAAAGCTGATGATCTATGTCAATTCAGAAACAATTCTGAATACTGACCTTTTTTCTCTCCTTATTTTGGGGGAGAGTCATCCACAGAAACTGATAAAATCATTTATCAATTACCTAACTATACTATTTTCTGTATTAATATCTATATATTATATCGTTTTCATATAATGTCAACAAATCTAACAAAAATGATAGAATAGTACATGGATTAACGCTTGACGCTTGTCAGACTGGCTTATCAGGCATTATACTTAGTCTATCAGTATACGAATATACAACAATAAAGGATTCAAACTATGTCTATCTACGAGCATTATACACTTTACGATTTCCATATCATTTCAGATATTGCCTTTCCACAGCTTATTCCGGCTTCGGATTGTAAGGCTGATATCACGATCGTCCGGAGCAATGTCTCAGAACAGTTGCCTCAGCATACCCCCGATATCAGATATGATTTTGGCAGTGACATCAGCTGGCTAGAAAATAACACTTGCTATTTATTGGTGCAGAATGGCAGCGAGATTACCTACGAGCCAAAGGATAATGCCAGCATATCCTATCTGCGTAACTACATCCTTGGCTGGGGGATATCCATGCTTGCCACACAGCTAGGCATCCCTGCAATCCATTGCAGTGCCATCTCCCATCATGGCTCTGCCATCCTCTTCTGTGGTGAAAGCGGTATCGGTAAATCAACTCTTACAAGTGCATACATAAAAAATGGCTATCAGCTCATGGCTGACGATATGGCATTAGTGGAATACCGTGATAAAGAAGGTGTCTGGGTTCATGGTGCTTTCCCTTATCAGAAGCTGTGTCGTGATGCAGCACTTAGAAGCTGTCATTCATTGGGCGAGCTGATCTATGTTGACGAGGCTAAGGATAAGTTTCTGGTTCCCTGCCACGATATCTTTGATTCCACTATCAAACCGCTAAGAGCGCTTATCCTGCTGACCTATGGAGATACAGATCAGGTATGCATCCATAAAGTACAAGGGCTGCCTGCTTTCGGGATATGTGTGGACAACCTGTTTCTCCGTCATCTCTTACATGACCGCCGGTACGAACCGTTCATTGCAGAGAGATGCCTGAAGATCGCATCCTGTATACAGGTCTATGTCATTACCAGACCTTACGGCAAGGATACCATACAGGAAGTAATTGTCGCTGCTCAAAATATAACTGATTCATTGGAGGAGTGATCACTATGCCAAAACTACTGCTTATTGATGATGATAAGGAAGTCCTGAAGATCAATGCCAAATACTTCACCCAAAACGGATATGAAGTCACCGTTGCTGCCAGTGCCAGGTCTGCCCTTAAAAAGCTGGAAAACTGCACACCGGACTGTATCGTCCTGGATGTCATGCTGCCGGGCATGGATGGATTCAAGGCATGTACTGAGATAAAGAAGCTGTGTCAGGCTCCGATCATATTTCTCACTGGCAGGGATTCAGAGGATGATAAGATCCATGGTCTGCTGCTGGGAGCTGATGACTATATGATCAAGCCATACAGTCTGAGAGAATTATCTGTCCGGATTCAGGTACTGATCCGGCGTTATAGCAGAACTGCTGTCTCTAATTCATCAGTTCTGGAATATCCGCCCCTGTGTCTTGACCTGAATGCCCACAAGGCTTTCTATGATGAAACGGAAATTCCTCTTACCAATAAAGAATATGACCTTTTGCATCTTCTGGCTGCTTCTCCTGACACAGTCTACTCCTTTGAAGATATCGGGAATGCAGTCTGGGGGCAGTATCTGGAAGCTGACAGGAAGACGATCATGGTAACGGTCAATCGTTTACGCAAGAAGCTCAGCGACTATCCGGTTATTGCCAATTGCATAGAGACCGTCTGGTCAAAGGGTTATAAATTCATCATAAAATAAGGAGGCTCCCCTATGGCAACTACTAAAACAAACTTCATCAAACCTGAATTGTCCGTAGAAGAGCTGTCTCATGCTCTGTACGATGTAAATTGCAAGCTTCAGGATGCCAATAACAAACTGCTGGAGCAGGAAAAACAACGTCTGGAATTCTATGCCAATATCTCTCATGATCTGCGTGCTCCTATTACAGCATTGTCTAACTCTGTAGAATATATGCTGTCCTGCCCACAGCTTACTCTCGATGAAATCAACGATAATCTGCTTATCATGCAGAAGCGGATTGTATATATGGAGCATCTGATCAACGATATCTTCCTGCTCTCTTCCCTGGATTCCTCTGATAATAAAGTGCATAAGGAGGAGGTCGATATCCGTTTTTTGCTTGAGGACTACTTCTATCTCTGTCAGGAGGATTCCAGATATCTGGATGCCCAGCTTGTATTAAATATTCCTGATACATTTCATGTTTCCCTGATGGCAGACCCTGTCCTTATGCAGAGAGTATTAGAGAATCTATTTGCCAACGCTATGAAGTATAGCAGTGGAATACCTTATATTGAGCTCGGAGCTTACATAGAAAATAATTGTGTGTTCATCTATGTCCAGGATCACGGTATTGGTATCTCTGCCCGCAATATCAAGCGGATATTTGACCGTACTTATATGATTGCCAAAAGCCGCACTCCCAGTTCTGACACAAGCAGTGGTTTCGGGCTTTCCATTGTGAGATCTGTCATTGAACATCACGGTGGAACTGTAAGCTGTGAGAGCGAGCCAAAAAAAGGAAGCCGTTTCATCATCCGGCTTCCTCTGTGATTATTCAATTATTTTCTTATTTTCTATCTTTATCTCTCTGTCACAATATTTCAGAATACTCTTGCGATGGGTTATAATAAGGCACGTAGGCTTCGGCTCCAGCATCCGAAGTCCACGTATCACAGACTGCTCTGTAACTTCGTCTAATGCCGAAGTAGCCTCATCCAATATCAGGAAAGGAGCTTTTCTGACGAAAGCTCTGGCGATTGCAATCCTCTGCGCCTGTCCTTCCGAAAGTCCATGTCCACGTTCCCCTATTACCGTATCTATCCCTTCCGGCAGCTCCTGCACAAAATCATATGCTGCTGCCAGCTTTAATGCACGGAACATATCCTCTTGTGATGCCTCCAGATTACCCATGCGGATATTCTCTCTTATGGTGCCGCTGAATAATGTATTGCCCTGTGGCACATATGCAATAAAGCTCCTTGTTGATGCATTCGCCTGCTGCCTGTCACCTTTCTCATTGTAAAAGGTCACTTGTCCACTGATATTGCTCATAAAGGACATGATAATACGTATCAGCGTGGTCTTACCGATGCCGGATTCTCCTATGATCGCTGCAAATTCACCGGGTGCGATATGTAAAGATACATCCTGCAATACCGGCTCTGCTGTATAACCAAAGGACAGCCCATCCACATCTACACCTGCTCTGACAGCCTGCAGTGGCTTCGCTGCTTTCTCCTCAAGAGGCATATCCTGCAGCTCCATGATCCTGCCTGCCGAGGCAAGGATAGATACCACTTTGGGTATCTGCTGGGCCAATAACATGATAGGTGACTGCACTCTGTTTACAAGTGTCAGGAATACGGACATGGTTCCATAGGTGATCGCCTTAACGGATATCTGCACAGCACCATATGCAAACGCCACAATATATCCTATCTGGAATGCCATTGACATAATCGTAGAGCTGACTAATCCCATCTTAGTACGCTTATATACCCACTGGAAGCGTTCTTCACGCAGCTGTGTAAGTCTTGCTGCAGAATAGCTTTCATTTGCAAAAGCCTTTACAACAAGCAGATTTGCCAGACTCTCCTGCAGGAAGGATCTGTATGCTGATTCTGATTCCTGGACCTTGACCTGAAGCTTCTTTAACTTATGTCCAAACCACCATGACGTCACTGCTGCGACAGGCGCCACCAGCAGTGCAAACACTGCTAACAAGGGGGAATATGCAAAGAGTGTAAAAAACACCAATATCAGTTCTACTACCAGTTCTATAATATTGGGAATCGTCCCTATGATGCCATCTGCTATATTACCGGCATCACTGGTCAGTCTTGTCATTAAGTCCCCTGTATGGTATTTCTTCACATCCATCCAGTGAGAACGTATGATCTTTTCATATATCTGCTTCCTGATTCCAAATGAAAAGCGTTCATTCAGCATGGTATTCATCAGGGTTGCTATGACAGCCACAATCTGCAGTCCCACAGTAAGACACAGATACACAATTATCGTAACAACAAACGGATTACCGTCTGTAGCATTGTCAATGATCCTCTTGGACAGCGTGACCATGACCAATGAAACTATTGTCTTGATCAGATCAAACATCATCATCAGGCTGATCCTGCCCATGTAAGGTTTTGAATATCCAATAAGCCATCTGGCATATTGATATTGGTTATCTCTGTCATCCCATAACTTCTTAACTTTATTTTTCATTCTCTCTCCCTCTAACATGCATAATATCCAGCCACCAGTATAGCACACACTTTTCATTTTTCCTATAGTTTATAGCCATTCTTGTATTCAGATTCGGTTTACAGATTGACTTGTATCATGTATTACCTTATAATGGAAACTGTTATACATATGTTTTTAATGAAGAGATGAGGAGCGTAATCAGTATGAATGACACAACCAAAGTTCACTTGATCAAACAATTAGATGTCACCGATTTATCCGGCGAGAAGGTTATGATCGACTTTTCAACCGGAAAATATTTCCTGTTAAAAGGATCTGCTAATGAGATCTGGGATATGCTTGCCAACGACATTACGATATCAGATATCAGAAAATCCCTCATGGAAATTTACGATGTGGACGCCGAGACATGTACATGTTCTATCCGCAATTTCCTATTGCAGATGCAACAGAACGGTTTTATTGAACTACAGAATGACTAAAGCATGACAGCAGGTTATTATTAATCTGCTGTCTTTTGCACTTATACATTGAAGCGCCAGACAAATAATGTTATACTACATGCTATGAGAAAAAAAATAATGCTTATTACAATAATTACATTACTTGCAGTTCTCGGTCTGCTGATCTGGCAGTCATATGGTCTTACCACTACTTATTATACATATGAGAGCCAACGCATTCCCAGTACATTTGACGGTTTCCATATAACCGTATTATCTGATATCCACTGTAAAAACTTTGGCAGGGATAATTCAGGACTGATTCAGGCTGTAAAAGACACTGAACCTGACATGATCCTGATTCTGGGCGACTGCGTAGACCACTGGCATAGAAATGACCTGACACCCTTAGCAAATCTGCTATCCGGGATATCCGGCACAGCCCCTATATATGCAGTAAGCGGCAATCATGAATGTGCCAATCCCCGGCTGTATGCCCAACTGTGCCAATTATACGGGCAATACGGTATCATTGATCTGGACGATCAGGAGATACTGTTCTCCTATCAGGGCAGCTCCATTATTTTAAAGGGGCTGGGAGCTTTTGATAATAAGATCAACTGGGATAAAGATTTTCTTGCAAACAAGCATCCTGAGGCATTCACTATCATCCTTGATCACTATCCACAGTTAAACAGGCTTGCCTGTTACGAATATGATCTGATCCTGTCGGGTCATGTCCACGGAGGTGTCATAAGGCTTCCTATATTGGGAGGGCTGATCGGTAATGACCGGCAATTATTCCCGGAGTATTCAGCAGGTCCTTACCAGCTATTTCATACAACCATGTATGTCAGCCGTGGGATTGGAGATACTGCACTCCCGAGGATCAATAACAATCCGGAACTCCTATGTATTACGCTGCATTCTACATCTAATTAAAAAGGACTGAAAATATGCATGCATTCCATCAAATAGTCACAATATGTCTTACTGTCGTTATATCATTTACAGGCTGTCAGTATAAAAGCAACCCCACACTGCCGGATATAACCGCAGAAGCTCACACCAGTGAAAAACAGACAGGCAGTCTGGAGCAGAATATTACAGCCGACGAGCTTATCAGTCAGATCAATGTTGGTTACAATATTGGAAACAGTCTGGATGGCTGCCCATCTGCCGGCAGAAATGATAGCACACATTCTACAGCTTATTACGAAACTGCCTGGGGCAACCCTGTTATCACTACAGAGTATATTGATGCCATAAAGGCAGCCGGCTTCAATACAGTAAAGTTCCCTGTAACCTGGTATTATAATACTTATCTGGATGATAGTGGTAATCTCATGATACGTGAGGAATGGCTCGCCAGAGTTGATGAACTTATCAGCTATTCATTGGAGCAGGATTTATACGTAATTCTTGACTCCCATCATGATGAATTTATTCTCTGGGCCGATATGGATGATATTGATGAGGTGTCCGGCAATCTGCAGTCTCTGTGGACACAAATCGCCACTTATTTTCAGGATTACGACCAGCATCTGGTATTTGAAGGCTTTAATGAGCTTAACACCAAGGGCAACAGTTGGAAATACAGCGAATCAGCCGTAGAAGCAGTTAATGTGCTGAATCAGCTATTTGTTGATACCGTCCGCAGCTGTGGTGGGTACAATGCTGAACGCATCCTTATCTGTGATACATACCTGAGTGAATGTACACAGGAGATATTATCTGCTTATACACTTCCTGATGATACGATCAGCGACCATCTTATTATAGGAGTACATTGCTACTCCAAAATATATGACCAAGATATGGATGATACTTTCCATTCTCTGTCTGACTTCGCTGAAGCAATGGATGCTCCCATACTGATCACTGAGTTTGGAACCACTACTGACTATACACCGTTAGAATACCGCGCCGCCCATGCCGGTAACTATGTCGCTTATGCTGCTGATTACCGGATTAAATGCTTATGGTGGGATGATGGGGACAAATACAGCCTGTTCGACCGTACAACAAATACCGTATCAGAGCCGGATATTGTTGCTGCCTTAATGACGCCTGTCAAATTCCATGTTAAAAAAATATCCACCAATTCATATAATGCTTTTAAGCTATACACTTATGGCAGCATCAGCAAGGACGATGGCAGCATAATAGCTGATAACAAAGGTATCATCACTCTGACTGCTGATGGGTATGGAATCCTCGTCACACCTGAACGTGGATATCATATCACACTGTCTTCTGATGGTAATGCAGACGGTCTGCGCTTGTGTAAGATAGCCTTTTATGACAGTGCTCATAAGCTCCTGTCTTATTATACCGTCAGCAATGCGATCTCCTATGATGTTACTGCACCTTCCCAGGCATCCTATATGTGCATCTCTATCTACAACCCTTGGGGATACCGTTCTGCCAAACAGTATCAGGACTATCTGACCAACAATGAGCTTCAATTGGAAATAACAGAATACTATAAATAAAAAGAGGCTGGAAAGCCTCTTTTAAAATGCCTTGAACTTGGCAACCATGCTATATCCAGTTCCATCTCCGCCTGTTACATACATCTGACCGCACCTTAGCCAGGCATGGGCTACCATCTTACCCTCTTCCAATGCAACACCCATATACAAGGTGGAATCTACTCCATGCTTCATCAGTATCTTTCTTGCTGTAAGCGCACGTACAAAACATTTGCGCTTCAATGGCAGATGCTGTGTCACTCTGTTCACATGAAACGACACCAGCCTGATCAATCTGATATTCTGCAGTTCTGTATCCATAGGAGAATCCTCTCCTCTGACTCCCATCATGGATTCTATACATGACATAGGCAGCACCAACAGACACAGCCTGTAAAGCAGCACATACCAATATACGCTGATGGTCATTTTCTTCTCACCATTGTACCGGATAAAATCAACTACACGCTTTACTATCATACTAAACCTCACTTCTGCACATGTCCTATGCGCATATCGTGCTATTCTTTCTTATCCGATCAGCTCATCAGATCCATCTTGTCCAACAGATCTATTCTATGCTCTGCCAGATTTAGTTTCTGGCTGGCATTATATGTCATTTCAGGATTCCTGCAATATTTCTTCAAATAATCAAAGATACGCTTGACCCATGCAATCGGCAGTAATATAGGATATTTCTTGGCAAAGCCATAATTATCCTGTAAGTCCTTTGGTCTTAAAAATATGACAGACAGCTTTCTTGCGAAATTGCTCTTCTTGCTTCTCTTCTCTCCGGAAAAGTAAGGCGTCATCATGCCCAATATCTGCCAGCTGTCCCTATTTCTCCCATAAATCTTACCACTATGGAATAAGTCGGACAGCAATTCCATTAATTCCGGTCCCATTTCCAGTCTCCTGCCCTGCATGATATCACTGCTCATCTCCAATAATTCTATGCAGAGGATAAATAAGCAATGCACAAACTTCGTATAACCAAGTTCATCCATTCTATGCCAGAAATGGTCATAATCTATATACCTGCCATATGCATCCACATACAATGATATATCAGCCAGATATTTTACCCCGACCCCTTCCAACGAGAAATGCTTGATAATATGGAATATCTGATAGATCAGATGCTCTTCATAGCCTAAAGTAGTGACTCTGAATCCGCATACGTCAAGCTCTATCAGCTTATCAGGGTCTGTCAATCCGAAGCTCTGTAAGGTATCAAGCCTCTTACCTTTGAAATCCTCCCACAGACAGGTATGCAATTCTATCATATGTGGAAATTTCTGATACCGAAATATGGTAACTTCGTTTTTACCATGTGTCGGATCAATCACATATCCAAGCTGCTGTAACAGCTCTGTTGCCGCAGCTTTATATTTCTTATCAACATAAAAATCAGCATCACACGACTGTCGTTGTATGTATTCCGGATAAAGGTCAGCCAATACGCAGCCTTTGAATACAACCAGCGGAAGCTTCCGTTCTCTGGCTGCATCCAGAACATTTCGGATGCACTTGTACATTTCATATTCTTCCATAACCTGAACTACGGAAATCTTCCTTATGCACTCACCCTTATTACGCCATTGGGCATACTCCTCCAATATAGAGGACATCAGCATTATCTGGCCATTTCTTGTGGCATGCTCGCACATCGTATCATAAGTAATATCCTGATAATCCTTTAGCTCCTCTTCCCTGAGCTTCTGCTTTCTGATCGCACACTTCATCAAATACAGATATAGCCGCCATTCTCTCTCTTCATAATTCTCAGACATATTTCGCACCTCTCTCATAACAACTGATATAGAAATATAGTATATCTGATTTTATACCAGAAAGCAACTATTTCAATGTATTATGTACTGTCCTTACATACTGCTGAGCTGTTGTTCCAGAATCGCTTTCTGACGGTCTACTGTCATTCCATCGGACGGTCTGCTCATGGAAAATACTCTCGTTTTGTCCGCTAATTTCACGCATTTCATGAACATTTCAGGGCTGAGTCCTATCTTATCATATACCTCCTGTTTATATAGATTGGCAATTACATATTTTATTTTCTCTGAGCCTGTTATTTCAGTGATTGAAGGCTCATCGAGCCCGGCATCTTTTCTTAGTACGATGATGGTATCCAGCTTCTGCGGCATATCACAGAACCTCTCAGGCATACGCACTCCCATTTTCACTTCTCCTGCATCCTCTGCCAGCTCTACCATATGATAATCCCTTCTCATAGACTCTGTTATCTGATCCTGACACAGCTTCTGCTGTGGATATGCAGGCATTGCCATATGCGCATCATCTATTGCAACCATATCATCGGCCAGAAGCTTCGCTCCGTCACGCAGCAGTGCCTCTGCTAGGGATGACTTGCCTGAACCGCTTTCTCCAGACACTACAATAGTCCTGCCATTCCATACAATCCCACTGCCATGCATCACGATCAGCTTGCGTTGATACAATATATAAAACATAGCCAGACACAGTATCAATTCACTTATCTTTCTTAGGTCTGCGCCCGGAACTAACTGATATTCGATCCTCTCTCCATTTGATATAACAAAGCTTCCATACCCATACCAGCGAAACCATGTCCTTGCAGGTGCGCATACATATACGTTGACCGCACCCTTTGCTTTCTCTTCTTCTGTATTTCCTGTTATCTCATCCGGCAGCTTCTTTGCCGCTATGCATACCTGAATACCTTTTTGTGCTTCATCAGGTTCTATGCCAAGCGCTTCCTCCAGCACCAGATCTGATTGTATGGTCAGGCCGTATATTTTATAGTAATTCATAGCAAATTTTTTCCTTTCAAAAATAGAAGCGTAAGTTCTTACTCTTCAAACTTACGCTTCTATCATCTCTACTACCATATCAGCTATTTCTTAATACATAGATGTAACTATCTGCTGATTGGATCTTCTCCTGTTGGTATATTCCAGTGACTGCCATCATACCAAGCATCTCCGTCTTGTGTTGTGTTGAAAATAGCTCCGCCTGCAGTACTGGAGATCTCGAGTACTTCCATAGTTGCTTCTTTCCATGTTTTCATATTGGCTAATCCTCCGCTTCCACTCAATATAGTATCATTACTTCTACAGTAGCTATCATATCACTTTTATCATTTTAAACAAGTCTTCTAACAAAACTGTTATTTTTATCAATATACTCAATGACAAGCGCTGTATATTCCAGCCGCAGGAGCTGAAAATTATCATTCGCCCTGTCAAAGGTTCTCATATCCTCTATGTATTGGTCTACCTTATCGACCTGCAGATACTTATGTGCAGTTTCACTATGCAGTATTTTAGAAATATCTGCAAAGATTCTATCCCCTTTTTTCTGCACACGTTTAGCTGTATCTGCACTCTGCAGGCCATAATATCCCTGCCTTATGACATGCGCAGGCATATCCTCTTTAAGATACTCTCTCACTAACCTTCTGTCCACTCCGTCCTTGGAAGAACAGCTCAAAGGAAGTCTCATGCACAGCTCGATCATTCTCTTATCCATTGTCGGATCTCTTATGATTACACCTGTTGCAAGCGAATGCTTCGTCTGTGTCTCCCCACTCTGATAAAATATTTTATCATTCATCATCAAGCCTATCGCAGCAGCCCTCTCATAGTCTGTAATCTGATATGTCCGATAGTCACGAACAACCCTGTCAGAAAACCCTTCCTTCTCTATCCACTCTTCCTTGAGCAGAGAACAGTTTACTATCCTGGAACTGTCTATATCCTTTATTTCTCTTTTGCGCAGACTGCCCTTTACGATATTATATGCCACCTTCAAGGTCTGCTTATGCGTCAGTCCATTCCACTTACCGCATAAATAGCATTCCCTTATGAACTGTCCCCACTTCATTTTCTTTAGCAGTTCTCTCTGGTATAACCTCTGAAAACTGTTTGAGACAGTGACATTTCCATAGCCTCCAGACAGCATAATGCGCACCCCCTTCGCATAGGACTGCCTCATGCACTCCCGTATCCACAGCAGATTCTGCATGGATTTATAGGGCATTTCCAGAATATCCAGTTCCTCCTTCCTGTCATCCCAGCTGTTTCTTCCAGCCATATCAATGAATTCGCAGTTCAACTGGTATCCCTTTCCTGCAAAATACTCTTTTGTTTTCTGTACTGCTTCACTCTCGTCCGTTATATAATAGCTGCTCAGCTTACTTTTAAAATCCTTTTCCGGTATGGAAGTAAATGATGTCAATGTCTGACCTGTCTGCTTTGCCTGCTTCAACACAAGGGCAGCTACAGATGTGGAATCCAGTCCTCCGCTTAACATCATGGTGATATCCTGATTGCGCATGACTCTTTGTACGCTTTCCTGATATACCTTTCTGAACAGCTCCTTATATTCTTCGTCACTTTTCCCTTTTATTTCCGTGGTATTAGGATTCCAGTATCTTACCTTTTCAATTCCTGCTCTGGTTATCTTCAGGTAATGGGCTGCCGGAACACAATATATCTCCTGATATGGTGTCTTATCATTATCCAGTGCCCATGCCATATTATCCAATGCCAGAAAATCTGTTATCCATCGGTCACTGATCTTCCTATGTCCAGCTGCCTTGAGTATCGGCTCGAACAATGTTGAGAAATATATGACACCTTTATCATGCAAGTAATGCAGTGCCCTTGTCCCTGTTGAGTCTGCTACAAGATACAGCTCCTCTTTCTTACTGTCATAATATACAAAAGAGTATGCACCTAACAGATCATTTAAGCAGGCAGTACCGTATTTCCTGAACATTTCATATAATAATCTTCCATCAGATACTGCCTCAGCATTCCCTTTATAATGCAGTCTTTCCAGTAATTCAGTGCGATTATCCAGTATGGCATCCGCAGTAAATATGATCTCATCTTCTTCAATCGGAAGCTTCTCTAACTGTGCCTGTGGCGTAACATATTGTATTCCACAGCCTACAGCATAACCATTTCCACAGATATGCTCTGTTTTGTCAATGATGCACCGAGCATATCCTAGTCTCATTATTTCCTCAGACCTGCTTACCTCTACATCTCCAGTCAGGTCTATTATACCCCATATTGCAGACATTGCTCTCTCCTCTCTTCTCTTCACAAATATAAAACAACTCCACTCTATCACGATTGCATATTCAATGCAAGCATCAATAAGGTGGAGCGTTTACAATGAACGTTTACAATGAACGTTTACAATTACGTCCAATTACGGTTCTATATCAATTATTGTTTTTATACCATTGTTCATATAGTACCACTGTCCACTATTATCACGATTTAAATCGCCTATTACATCATGGACCTTCCAATTAGAATAAGTCGTGTCAGTAGAGATTGTTCCCTCCCAGCCAGTATGTCTGTTACTCTTCGCATTCTGAAACTCAGCATCCGTTCTTAGCAGAAATTCATGTGACACTTCACCATTCTTTTTACTTCTTGTATTATCCCAGGTAGGGTCTGCGTGATACCAGTTTCCATTCAGCTTTAATACCACCCATGCATGAGTACTGTTAGTGATCATTTCACTCTCTATTCCCATCTCCTGAAGCAGCAGAATCATCGCTCTTGCATATCCGGCACACAGTGCTTTGCCGTTTACCAGCGCTCCGGCTGCTGTATAGGTAAGATTTCCACTTGTCGAATAGGTGCAGTTCTTCGCTACATAATCATGGGCTAATATTACCTTCTCAAGATTAGACATTCCCACAGACTGCTGTTTTATATCGTCTACTATTGCCTGAAGCGCACGATATCTGTCTACATAGCCACTGTCAATATTTTCCAGTTTTATTGTCTGGATTATATTGTTTTTTTTCGTTGTGGAATAGTACATATTGAAACAGCTTCCATATGCAACTCTTCCTTCATTGTCCGCAACACTATGAAACAGCTCTGAAACCTTCTGCCAGTCATATCCATACTCACTTATGGTCTGTTCATCCGTATTTCCTGTTACAAGTAGCTGATATACCATATCTTTAAACTGCTGTTCTTTCGTCTGTTCATCTGTTTCTTTCTTAACTGCCAGTAATGTATTTGAATTAGCCTTACTATCAGTTACTGATACAGACTCTTCAATTTCCGTATCAGACACTTTGATTCCTATTGACAATCCATTCGCAAAGGCTTCTTTTATTTTATCATAGCTTAGATTTTTTTCTCCACTGGCTCTATATATACTGATGGCAAGATATTGTGTATTGTTAAGCGGTGTAAACTCCTGATCATTCTTTAAATCACTGGATTTCAGAAATTTTTTATCACTGTCAAGCTGCCGGATCAATACATGATATGCGGTATCGCTGGAGTATACTGTATATTTACTGTTCCCCATTGTCACATAATCATTCAGACATACTCTTGTATTATATGTTGTATACTTTCCTGTTGTCCAATGATACATACCGCTTCTCCAGTTTGAAAAGTCATCAAAATCTATATCCTCTGCTTTGGCATATTGCTTCTCTGTTGTCTGAACGTCTGTACTTACAGAATTATCCGTTCCGGTTACACTATCTGTCTGTTCTTCCGTCACTGCCCTGATTCCGATTCTTAATCCGGCGTCAAAATCCTGCTTTATAGTATCATAAGTTACAGAAGTCTCTCCATCTGCTTTATAAATACTGATGCCTAAATATTTCGCATTATTAAGCGGAATAAAATTCTGTCCGCTGCGCAGATCACTGGACTTTAAAAATGCCATGGAAGAATCTAACTGTCTGATAAGAACGTGGTAGGAATTATTACTGGAATATACCTCATATCTGGTATTTAACATGGTCACATAATCATTCAGACATACTCTGGATTTATAACTTACGTATTTACCGGTAGTCCAATGGTACATCCCAGACCTCCAATTGGAAAAATCAGTAAAATTAATGTTCTCTACTGCCGTATATGAACCTGTTGCTTTCACCTCCAGCGGACTGATACAAGTCACTGTTACTGCTACTGCCATGATAATGGTAACCATCTGTTTTAAAATTTTTTTCATTTGGTTTCCTCCTAGATTTCATCTTAATCTCCAGAAGCAATCATTCATGGCACAAAAAAACTCCGTTTAAACGCAAACGGAGTTACCATTCAAAAATATACTCTGGCAACCGGCTGCCGTAGTAGTTATCTACATTAGGCCCGTGGCTTTGCGTCCTCATTTTTCAACGAGTTTGCTTTTTTCTCTTTTCAATATTAGTATATGACCCTATTTTTCCTGTGTATATGGTTTTTTAGTACTAAATTAACTGAAAATATATATTTTTGTGTCTGTATTAATTTAATTTTGTCCCCATCCACCACTCCAATAGGGATTATTTTTCTGAGCCTCTTCTAAAGTCTTACCATTTCCTTCCCAGTAATCATTATGGCATGTTCCAAGATCTATATATGCTCCTGAGCCTGCCATGGATGCTGCATAATACTGTTGTGATGTTGTTCTGATCGGCATTTCTTCAAGACTGGGTTGTATCCATTTTTTCATCATTCTCTCTCCTTATCCCCTTGCCAAACTGCATAATATTTCATGCAGAAGCTTTAAATTCTAATTCATATTATGCAATTTCCATATGAATGTAAAGTGTTCTAACGATTTTGTTATATTTCTGTTATATTTTATTCATTACCGTACAATTTCCTATATTTGAGCAAGCTATCTATTGCCAGGATATCATTCATTCTATGCTGGCTGGCATTCTCACGAATGTTCACACTCTCAATATACTCCATAAGCTGCTTCTTACATATATAGCTTCCCGTCTTATCCTCCCCGGCAGCATAAGCCTGTATATCCTGCAATACGTCCGGCTTTATCTCTTCCCAATCCCTTGCGATCAGATCCATCCAGTCTATGAGCTGTCTTCCACGTTGATTCCAGTTGTCCAGCACTGCTCCCGGCAGTCTGTCTTTAAATCCCTGCCTGATCAGCCATCTGGGAATCCCATCATGAGTAAATAATGCATAGGGAATATTTCTGCAATAATGCAGCATCCTCATGTCTTTCGTAGGATCTCTTAAAACCATCTTGTGCTGCAATCCATATTGTGTTTCAAATACACCCAGATAAATCATCAGCGCCGGTTCGTTCAGGAATGCATAATAAGCCTCCGAATCCATAAGCATATGCCACATAGACAGATGCCTGTTCTGGTTCATCCTCTTTTTCAGTTCATAGCCTTCCAGTATCTGTTTGCTAAGGAAGCCATTGTACGGAATAAACTGTGAAACATCACTATGGCTGGATTTTTCTGCAATTCTATAGCACCTGAGCATTTTGAAAGCTTCTCTTAAATAATTTTTCCCCTGATACCTGCAATTCTTATATAACATCCTGCCTAACTGCATCCATTTTCCCTGTTCATACAGTTCATATCCTATATGATAGATATCACCATAGGATACAGTCGTATTGCCATATGCCCCATGCAAAAGAACCTTACAGTTATTATTATGCGCTTCCTGACATACCTGATTCATGCTTGCAAACAGCCCATTTTTAAAAGGCAACTCAAGAATCCTCAGATTCTCTTTCATGGTAGAAAATACATTCCTGCCGCAATTATTAAGTGTGTGGCATTCCATATTCGGATACCGGGCTGCTACTTCTTGTACTATAATGCTTTCATCCAGAATAAAATCGCCTATCTGCTTCTCAACAAGATTTATATAAGGCACATATGTATAGGTGAATAATTTCTGTCCACTGTCATCCAGCACATCTGCCGCAAGTGCACCTAAGGATGCAGAATCCAGACCACCACTCATGGCTATCCCGGTACATCCGTCATTTCTGATGGTATCCCTGACACAATCATGGTATAAATCCATGAACAGTGATAAATAGTCCTTGGCACTATGACACGTTTTCATAGCTTCATCCAGCTGAGAGTCTGCATCTTTCGGTGTCCAGTATACTCTGGTGTGCTCCCCTTCTTTATCCCATACCTTATGCGTTGCAGGAGTCATCAGGTATACATCCTGTATAGGCGTCTCTCCCGGCACAACATAAATGACTCCCGGATCTGCCAGAAGGAAGTCTTTCTCGTAATTCTGATTTCTCTCTAAATCAGGAAAATATGCAAGCACTGAATCCAATAGGGTAGAAAATACCATCTGATTACCTCGTCTGCAATAATACAGGCATCTTGATGCAGTATGATCTGAGAACAGCTCCAGTCTTCTATTTACCTCATCCCATATGGCAATTGCAAAAATTCCCCTTAAATAGTCTGTAAAAGCAGAGCGAAACCTAAGATATGCTTCATAGACAAGGACACAGTCTGCAGTCTTATCAGGAAAACCTAAAACATTACAAAGCTCTTTCCTGTTATCCAACAGGCAATCCACTATCATAATAAATCCCTGATTTTTACAAGCCTCAGGTATTCTGCCAGCCCTGTCCTCCTGATTGATATATTGTATTCCACCTGCAAGGCGTGCATGTCTGCATGATATCATCTGAATATTATCAAAATGGCATCTATTATTACATTTGCTATTTATTATTCTGAACTGTTCTTCCAACACACATCCTTCTTCTTCAAAGGTCACTACTCCCCAGATTGCAGACATATTTCCTCCATTATCTGATGTTTCTTCTATCATAATGACAAAATACTTAAAATTATCTTCTCCACGTCCTTTTGGGAATCGATCTTACAAGGTCTGGCTATGCGGAACACAGGAATCGCAGAAGCTATCTGCATAATCGCATGTCCCTGCTGTACAGTATGTAAATCTCCCTCCAGTATCGTACTTAAAAACATATTATCCCTGCATGAGTACGCCTTTTGCACACCCTTTAGCTCCTCTGCACATATCTGCATGCTTTCACTTAACGTTAGTATAATGATTGCTCTTACCGGAACAGAAGTTTCCGGCATGCTCCCCCTGTAAGGAATCATATATTTATTATCCTCACCCGTCAGACAGACAGCATCAGCTAATGATATATTTCTTTTCTTTACTACTTCCGGGCATAGCTTTCGGAATGGGAACGCTGCATATGCATAGATGTTCCCATTCCGGTCTGCATCTACCAGTGTAATATCATCTGCCATAAAACGATATCCCTTATCCAATAAAAATGAAGCTGTCGTAGATTTGCCTGCACCGCTCTCTCCACAGAGCAGTACTGCACCACGGTCATCATAAACACAGGAGGCATGCATTGCAATCTGATTTCTCTGATACAGAAGCAGCGCCATGCCTATTCCCAAAATAAAATGAGGAAGCCATTCTCTTGCAGCATCATCTTCTCTGCATCTGTACAACAGCGTATCACAGCTGCATATCTTTATGATGCAGGAATCACTTGCCGCAACTGTTTCCTGCACCCCAAATCTGATAAATCCTGACGTATTACAAATTTTTAATTCTTTTTCCTCTCGAATATGAATCTCAGGCTGTGTGCATTGGTATCTCCCATCATAGGGCAGCAACTGAAAAAACTCTCTATCACTTATGATATGACTTCCATACAGAAAATAATGAAACATTATCCTTATCCTTTCAGGGTATTGAAACAGTCTAATCTGCCTCATATGATTTTATCCTGATACATATTTGCGGAAAAAGCATTGCTGCCAGATGCTTTATACAGTCCTTTTTATCTTTCGATAATATTTTTAGATGTTTAAATATTATATCATTATAGTATTTCTTATGTTTTCTGAGCTTTGTTTTATAACCGTTACCAGTTCCCTTTCCCCTGCTTATGCAATGCAAGATTCTCCAGCGATATATCTTTAGCAAAGCGCAGTACCAGTCATACTTTGCCTGTTTATCATACCACTCCAGCCTTTCTGCAAATGCCTCAAATATGTCCAGATTTCTTTCCGAATAGGCTTTCTGCATAATACTGCCAGACCTTTGTACATAAAAGTACAGTGAAACTGCTGTATATGCTATCGCTGATGCCTTATGCAGCACTTTGTATGTTGTAAATTCATCTTCATATAATTTACCGACAGGATATCTTATCTGTGCAAACAATTCCTTCTTATACAGTTTATTCCAGGCTACAGTAAATGCAATATGGATACCATCGCCCAGCATATACTTTACTTTATCCTCATCCTTCTCCAGAAGTGTCCAGTCAATGTTTTGGTACCCTGGGGGAGTATTTTTATTGTTTTGCCCATCCCGTACTCTTTTGAAACTGCATACGCTTATCTGCGCACCATTCTTAACTATTCCTTCGTATAACAGCTGCAGCATCTGTGGATGAATATAATCATCACTGTCTACAAAGGCTATATAATCGCCTCTGGCTGCGTCCAGTCCCACATTTCTGGCATCAGACAGACCGCCGTTTGACTTATGGATTACCCTGATTCTCATGTCTTCCAATGCCAGGGCATCACACAGCCTTCCACCAGAGTCCGTTGACCCATCGTCTACCAGAATAATCTCTATGTTGCTATAGGTCTGTTCTGTAATAGACGCGACACATTTTCTGATATACGTCTCTACATTGTATACAGGAACAATTACGGATATTAATGCTTCTCTCATACTCTCTACCTTTATCCCTTAATATACTGCAGCAATCTGTCAACAATCTGAGGATACCTCTCATAGTCAAATTTACGTGCAAACATTCTGTCACAATGAATCAATTCTTCATAATCATCATCAGTGAATACATAGGGCTTTCCACGCTCCCAGTCTATATACCGCATACACATTCTGTAATCATTATTCAATTGTCCTATATACAGATTTTCTTTATACGGTGAATTCATCAGCATTGTCTGTAAGAAAATCTCATCACAGCATTTGGAATATCTAAACAGCTCGTATATCCTCTGCTTCCTGCTCACCAGATAAGAAGCAAAAGAGCCTGTTATACTGACCCAGTTAGCACCTTTATAAAATGCCATATTGTCATGTCTATGCCTGTTCATATGACAGGCTAACTGTATATGTACCAGACAACGCTGTAATTTGTAGAACAGACTTTTCTTCTCTCTCCCTATATATTCTTGTAACGGATAATAGCAGTCTATCTTCTCACGATCATAGTCTGGGAACGTCTGACCTTCAAAGTGTACAAACTCCTTCCCTTGATTACGCTCAAAGAACTGATGAATCTCTCTTTGGGACTTCAAAGGAAAATCTGTTCCCGAAAGCAGATGGAGATATTCATATTTACCCTTTTTGACCGCCTCCTCAAACAGCCTCATTTCACAGTCAATCTGCGAATATGCTCCCCAGGATATTTGTCCCGGCTTTATAAAATATATGTTTGAATGCTGTACAATCTGCGAAATACGTGCAGGAACAGCTTTATCTGTACATTGTAAATGTATATATATGTCATTATCCCTATCATCCAAAGCTTCTACTAATTTCTCCAATAACTCCAGCTGGTCATGTGCTATGATCAGATATGCGTGCATATACTTCTTCCTCTCTCAATTACAAAACTTTTTCTTTAACATCCTGATGACCTTTTCTCTATTCTCTTTTGTCAGAACAACAAAGAAATTTACACTGTATCCTACAATTGCAGCAAAACCGCAAACAATAATAAGTGAAAGCCACGAATCTATATTAGTTTCATATCTTATTATAATAAATAACAACAATCCAATCCCATTTGCTATCACACCTTTAAATAACGGAGGGTAAAATGTTGTCCATTTCAATGATAAAATCCTTGCTGCATATATAGGTGTAAAAAATAATACTTTTCCCACAACTAATATAGCTGTAGCAATTTCTATCGCATAAATCCCAAGATCTGTAACCTGAATCAGTCCAATTTCCAATACAATATTAGCAATTCCTATCATAAATGTTACAAGCACAGGAATTTTAATCTTTTTAGTTATGGAATTAACATTATAAAGGGGAGAAATGTATACATCGATCATATTAGGGATCAGTATCATGATCGCAAGGATATTTATAATCACTACTTCCTCAGATGTCAGTGTTGGCAGCCACAATTTATAAAAGGAGGTTCCAAATACCATAAACACAAGAATTGGCACAGACCCCAGAAAACCGCATATCTGCATGGATGATCTTACTTCTTTGACAAACACCTCCATATTATCTTCTGAAGTCAATGCGTATACCTTCGTTAATTGTGGTGTAAAAGCCGATTTAATAGTCGAAATCAATACAGCCATCTGTGTAGGAACAGTCTGCGCATAGGAAATATAACCCATTCCTAATTCTTTAAAAAACAAATTAGACACGATCAGGTCAAGTCCATTCATTAAAATACTGGTAAGCTGATTGATCGTATTCCATACACCAACTGCAAGCAGCTCCTTTAATGCACTCCATTTAAAATAAGATACCTTCAGTTTTAATTCCGGCACAAGCTTTCTCTGATAGTAATAGTTTATCAGCACGGTATATACTCCACACGCCAGTGATGCAAAACCTATAAACCATACCTTTGGGCTAAATATACTGAACATTACAACAAGAAGGACTGCCCTGATCAGATTACACTCGATACCTCTTATTGCAGAAAGATCCAGACGATTCTTAATAAATAATCCTGTTCCGTACGGTCCCATTGCAAGGCTGATCACAAAATTTAAAAATATCAGAACCCATAACAGCTTGATATCGTTCATAGATTTTACAGGTACATTCATGATCATTTCCAGCTTAAAAGTAATCAGCAGCAATGGAATTAATAAGACAACTGAAATCACAATATCTGCAATCAATACAGATGAAAAAAATTCATTTGCCCTCTTCATTTCATTTCTATGATAGTGGGAGGCTACGAAAATGTTAAGCATTGTATTAAATGCAACTGTAAATACAGAAATATAACTGGTCACATTATATGCGAGTCCGACAAATCCATATACTTCTTTTCCCAGTGTCCTTGTTATATAAGGAGTAAGCAGAAAGCTTACCCCAAGATTAACTGCAAATGCGATGCATTGGGCAGCAATGTTAATAAATGTCCGTTTGTTTGTTTCTTTCATTATAATGTCCTTCACATCATTCTTATTACATTTTGGCTCTTCTTTTATTCTTGACTTTCTTAAAAACAGAATACATTCGGTCTATTATTTCGTTTCTGCCTGCAAGGTATATTAAAGTGTCACGTTTTGATGCACTCTTTCTTTGCTTTAGCAACCGATATTTTTCCTTTAATAAAACCTTGTCCTTATAGAAATACGCATTGTCAAACTGTTTTCTGATAAGCTTATCGTCCAGCATCCTATAATATTCTGAATCCTTCAATCCCATTTCCGTTAAAACTGTCCTCAAAATATCATCATGGCTTTGTAATTTCGCATATACGCTCTCTATTGTTTTATCTGCCCTTGAATGGCTGTCTTCGTAAATAACATACGAAAATAATTCTTCCTCTATGTAACCGTATTTATACTTATAACACAGCGGAAGTAATACCTGCCAGTTCTGCCCTGCCCTTGATTCATAAATATGTCTTGCAGGTATCGCCTGTAAGAAAGCCTCTCTTCTTACCATGTATACACCCGGAGTAAACACCACATTCTTTTCCACGATAAAATCATAGAACATATTATCAATCCCGGATGGTCTTACCCTTTTGAGGTCTCCAATCTTTTTATTGATGTCATTTGCCATGACTTCACGCCCTCTGCACATGACAAAAGCCATATTAGGATTAGTTTCCAGAAAATCTACCTTTTTTTGGATATTATCTTTATCTAATAAATCGTCAGCATCTGTCCATACGAGATAGTCACCGTTAAAAATTGCAAAGCCCTTATTACATGCAGCAGCCTGCCCTGCATTTTCCTGATATATATAGATTAATTTTCTTCCCTGCTTCTCAAATTCATCTGCATAGGAGCATGCAATCTCTTCCGTTTTGTCAGTAGAACCATCATTTATAAATATGAGTTCCAGCTTCTCATAAGTCTGATCTAAAATATTATGAAAAAATCTATCCAGATATTTTTCGCCATTATAGCAGGGTGTAACAATTGAAACAAGCTTCTTTTCCATAGCTATCCTCTTATACAAATATCTCTTAAATATTCTTTGGATTTTCTTCTCTCTTCTTCAAGTATTTTATCAATCTTTGCGTAATCTATCGGAGCTTGTGCAATCTCAAGATTCAGAGCATTATCTATCCTTTGTTCCAGATCAAATTTCTGCGCTAATGTCAATATCCTGCTGTTCATCTCAACATCTCTCCCCACTCTTTGCAGCATGGAGAAATTCTTATGGAACAGTATGGAAAAAACAGAACCATGAAAAGAATCTGTACATATATACTGTGCATGATTGATTACATACAGGAAATGCTGCGGACCAATACCATAATATTTTGAATCCTTCGATTCACTTAACCCGACAATTTCTGTTCCCAGAGCCTTGCTTAGCTTACTGATATTTATTTTATATTCTTTCGGCACAGCTCCCAGGAAATATATCAATAAATATTTTTCCGGCAGACCCTGTGGAGGCGCACATTCCATTTTCTCATAACAGCTTCTATCCAGCAGCATAACCGGATCAACGTGCAGCAAGGCATCATCCCGTCCTGTTAGCTTTTTTATCAGCTCTACACTGTCAGCTTCTCTTACAGAGATTGCTTTCATTCCTTTTATATTCCTGACAAATTGCTCTCTTTGTTCTTCTTTTATCTCGCTGACACCTATACTTGCCGCATAGGAATATCTCTTATTTTCAGGAGCAAAGGAAGCAAATTCAAAGTCTGAATTAAAATGAAAGTTAGGATTCCATACCTGATCACTTCCTGCGATAAATATATCATACTTATCAGCAAATACTTTTTCATTAATATTTTCATATCTTACTGTAGAGGAACGCTGAATATACTTTTTATTAAATTCGTTAAAATATCTGCTGCGTAAATCACGCTTTGATGCAATTTTTATGAGTCTTCTGCATTTAGATAAAAATAAGCTTCTTTTTACGGCTTTTGCAGAAATAATGGTTTCTACTTCAGCACCCTGCTCCTGTAAAGCCTGTTGTAAAGCATAATTCTGTAATCTGTTTCCAAAATTTAATCCGCTATTTGTAATAGTTAAAATTGCAGCTTTTTTCATAATGTACTCCTTTTATGACCTTATAATATCAGCTAATCGGTCATAGTAAGCATGTAAATTGACATTAGAATCATCTGATTCTATCTTAGTATCAAGTATTTCTTCAAATTTTTCTACAGACTCCACCAGATGTACTCTCTTATTTTCCTTTATCCAGTTATAAACTCCCTTTACCTTATAATTACAATTATCGAATACATATACCTCTGTTCTCGCCAGATATGCCATGACCATGCCATGCAGTCTGTCTGTTATCACACATTTTGCGCTGGCGAATTCATTTATTTTTCCATATACATATTTTTCTCTGTATTTCTCTAAAATATTAAATCCAACAACCGTATCTGTTTCTTTAATTCCGGATTCAAACCTGTCTCTGCATATATCCTTCATTCTCAGGACATCTGAAGCTTGCAAAATGGCTTCTTTATCCTTTCTCATGCAGAAAATACAGGTATTTTCTTTTGTTTTATTATTCACTCTTTTAATGTACAGCACCATATCAGGTATCAAATAAACTTTAACATTACTAAATAAGGATTTTGCCAGATCAAAGGAATAGTTTTCTCTCAGACACAGATGCAAATTCTTATGTTTTTCGTATATATTAATTGTTTTATTTTTTTCAACTTCTCCTTCACCAAAATACAAAGTCTGTGGAAAAATAACAATTTTATTTTGCGGGAATAATCGAATCAGCTTCCTGACCATATTTTCTTCGCGCATATATAAATCTCCGAGAAAGCCCCCCCCATTTATTAAAATCGTTTTATTTCCCACAATAAGCTTTAAGAAAGGAGCTTTTAATCTTCTTACAAAATCCCCGTCGATCTCAATTACTTTGTCCCTTGGGAAGTAATCCTTTAGAAATTCCTTTTCCCCCAATACTATAGCCTGATCTCCGAGATTCCCATGTAAAGGTGTACCAGCAATAACATATTTGGCAGAAAATGATTTCATCCCTATTCCCAACAAGTGCATCATTCGTTTTAATTTATTTATTATCTTCATATTTTTTATCCTTAATTTTTAAAATTGTAAAATATAGTCTGTATGAAATATAAAATACTCTATATCCAATTCCTCCAACCTCTCTTGAAAATACCCTGTATTTCTTCCGGTATAATTTTACAAGCTGACTGCAATAATCATATCTCGAAATGGCAAGTGCCATTCTGCATCTTGAAATAATCCTGTCCAGATATGCTTTTTTTATGCTTTTAAGAGCTTTTGGATATCTTTCCGTGTAATATTCTATGCATTCATCAAATGCTTCAAATAAATCTCTGGAAAGTATATATTTTTCATTTGATGTAATACTGTTCCCATTGTAGAAATAAAAATATAACTCATCCTCTATTTCTGCTATTTTATTACTGTTGCCATACAACTTATATGTAGTAAATTCGTCCTCATTAAGTCTGCCTTCTCTATATCTGACATGTTGAAACAAATCGCTTTTATATAATTTATTCCATGCCACAACATATTTTACTCCCTGCGTATATATCCTTGATATTGCCTCTTCTTTATCTAATATTTCTATTTCCCCATTTTTTTGAGAATAAAAAGCCTTAATTTCACTGTCCTTGGAAAATCTTTTATAACCACAAATAACAATTTCCGTATTCTTTTCAATACAGACAGTATACATTCTTTCTATCATATTTGCAGATATGCAGTCATCGGAATCGATAAACATATAATATTTTCCGCATGCTGCATCTATCCCGGCATTTCTCGCAGAGGACAAGCCTCCATTTACCTTATGTACTACTCTGATTCTTTTATCTCTGACCGCATATCTATCGCATATCTCTCCACAACGATCCGGCGAACCATCATCAACCAAAATTATCTCCAGATTGGTATATGTCTGACATTGTATACTTGTAATACATCTTTCCAGATATTGTTCTACCTTATATATCGGGACGATCACACTGATCAAATCCGGCATTAGCTTATACCTCCTGTGCACTTGCTGCTGTATAATATTATAACAATCTTTTCACCATATCCTTTATCTTCTGTGTCATTGCGAATCTGTGAGTATATCTCCAGCTTTTCAGTCCTGATGTTACCCTTAATGCTTCAGCTATGTTCTGATCGTTTTCTAATATCTCATTCCATCTGTTTTTATCTTCAGCACTCCAATTTATATACTTATTACCCAGTGCATATTTCTGGCGTATGTAGAATACAGTCCAATAGAAATAAATATTTTTGTAATATTTATGCATTATATCTGCTGATGTCATGATCCTGATATATTGTTCAAATATTTTTTTCCTATTGTGGTATTCTCGCAAACAGTCTTCCAAGCCCGGTTGGTTGCAATATGAAAGAGATGTATTATTAGTTCTGTTATAATAATACTCTCTGTTCCTGATCACCCTGACAGAATTACTCTTATACCAATAATTCAGGTTAAAGATAAAGTCTTCTCCAAGTGTGACATCACCGGGGAAACATATACCGTTATCTCGAACAAGTGATGCTTTGTAGATTTTATTCCATACCACTCCATAATAGTGATGTCCGGGATCTTTGATCGTCTGGATGAGATATTCTTTTGATGTATACAGACCTATCCTGTCTAATGCCTTATTCGGAATCTTCCATCTGCCCATAAGCTTATAGTAATTACATACCACCATATCAGCCTGACATTCTTCCAATGCCCTTACCATATCTTCCACCATGGTTGCCGAAATGTAATCATCTCCGTCCAGAAATTGCATATAATCACCAACGGCTTTCGATAATCCGTAGTTTCTGGAATTTGATACTCCCTGATTACCTATGTGATATACTTCGATTCTTGTATCCAGCCTCTTATATTTATCCAATATTTCTGCTGTCCGGTCTGTTGAACCATCATTGATCACGATTACCTGCAATTCTTTATACGTCTGGTTCAATACGGAATTGATACATCTTTCTATTACTTTTTCCTGATTAAAAGCAGGAATAATAATTGATACACATTTCGTACTCACTGTTACCTCATGCTTCTATTGTGTCGCTTCATCAAGCATATCCAACAATCTGTCTGACTGTCCGCTTCTTACTTTCCTGCAGAACAGCTCATCCAATGACATCAGCTTATCATAGTCTTTCTCTGTGAAGGTAACGACTCCCTCATCAGGAAATTCAAAATAATGAAGGTTTCTCCAGTTGACAAGCCAGCGTTTCTCTGGTTCATCATAGCTGCTGCACTTCATCTTAAAAGGCGAATTGTGCACAACCGTATGGAAGTACTCCTCGTCCGGGAACTTGATATGTGCCATCCTTTTATTGAACCGTGGATGTGTATGATAAAATTGCACCATGTATTCTGCGCATTCTCTTGTAACAGCCCATTGAGCAGTTCCGTAGTACAGTGCGATATTTTCTCCATTTTCCTTATGGATTCCATTAAAACCAATCGTACTCAGACTTTTCACCGCATTCAATCCATCCCATAGGTATTTCTTCAGTCTGGATGTATTAGTTAAATAGAAATCTTTATCCCTGTTATTGTAAATCTTATATTTTTCTGCATAATGCCAGTCTTTCGTCTGTGCAATAGGGCATCCTCTGATATATTCCGTTCCCTTGTTCTTGTTAAAAAACTGCTCAATGCATTGGTTGGATTTGATAGGATAATCCAGATTCTGAAGAACTACAACATAGTCATAATGTCTGTCACTTGCCAAAGCTGCCTCCAACAGTCCAAAGGTCGCTATGATCGCATGATATCCGCCCCAATACACCTTCTGTCTGTTATTCAGGAAGTGCACCTGCTTATTATCCTTTAGAAGCTGTATAAATGGCTGTATATCACTCTTGGCATCCACATGGATATACATATCAAAATTAGGATTCTGCGTTAATTTGTCTGCAACTCTTGCCACAATTGGCGCATCTGTATGACATAGATTTAAAAAAGCTATTCTCACGTCTCAGCTCACCTCTAGTTTCTGGAAAATTCATAATGCATCATATTTAAAATACATATTGCAATATACAGCAGTCCATAGCATTTCTTCTTCAACAATATGAAAGGAATACGTTTTACACCGCCGGCATTAGCCATCTTATATTTTTCAACAATTGCTCCGACTCTCGGATCTGTCACATATTTTTTATATGCATGATATCTCTCTATCCATTTGTAATCCGGGTTCTTAGCAGCCATCAGAAAACCGGCCTGTACTGCTGACATAACTACGATTCCACCCCAGCTCTCTGTTATGTCCTTGCCTGTGCGCTGTTTTATCCTTGCAGTCAAGTCTGTTCTTCCATCCAGCAGATTCATCTTACCCTGCAGCTTCTGCATTGCTTTTCTCTCATATACATAGATAGCAGACGTCTGCCTCGTTACAAGATAATAGTAGCATTTCTGCTCTACATAGCATCTGGCGGCACAGCTTAAATATTCAGATATAAATACTGTATCTTCTCCTACTTTTAATCTGGTGTCAAACTGCAGCTGATTCTCTGTTATAATCTGACGCTTCACCATAATACGCCACAAGGCTGGGTTCTCTACGTAGAGTGCGTTCTCTGCGCCTCTAAGCCACGCATTAATCTTCCCATATGACAGACCGGCAAACTGTGGAACGACCTGTTCAAGTATCTCATCATCTATATATATCGTCTTATCAAAATGCGGGTGGCAAGTCTCATACACCTGTCCATCTTCATAGCGGTAATACCCATATATTACTGTATCTACATTCTGTGTGACTGCAAGATCATATATCTCCTGACAAGTCTCAGGCTCCATGAAGTCATCCCCATCGAAGAAAAATACGAAATCTCCTTTCGCTCTGGTCATTCCAGTGTTTCTGGCTGCTGATACGCCCTGGTTAGGTGTATGAATCACTTCTATTATGGGATTTTTCCTGCTCCATTCATCCAGTATCTGCGAGGTCTGGTCTGTCGAGCCATCATCAACGACAATGATCTGCATATCCGATACCGGCATAGTCTGTGCACACACAGCCTGTAAGCATTTGTCTATATAATCTTCCAGATTATATGCGGGTATAATAATACTAACCTTCATCTTAACTTAAACGCTCCTCTGCTCTCTTCCTGTCATACATTTCAAACAAATATTTCCCAATAAATAATGCCGGGAAACATAATACAGCATTAATAATATAATTTTCCATAATTGCAAACAATGCATATGCCAGAATCAATATCTTATCCACATTTCTGGCAGGATCATGTGCTTTATCTCTTCCTATCAGAATGAATGCGATTGAAAAAACAGGCAGAAAAACAGCACCATAGTATACCAGCAGATAAATATATGCATTGTCATATACCAGTGAATCTACCCATACCCCTTCAAAATATGTAGTTCCTGACAAATGTACACCCAGATTACCCAGCCATGCTATTCCGAAGTGCTCATAGGTAAAAGAGCCATATATCAGTCTGCCTGTAAAAAGGTCATTTAACTGCATGTATAATGACTTGAGTCCGTCAGGCATTCTGGTGAACCAGGCTGTAATAACTGTGAAAAAAACAGCGAAAAATGCAAAGCTGTATCTGGCAGGTGCTGTCAGCAGCTTCGCCATATACTCTGGGTATGCCCTTTCCAATATGAAAAGCAGGATGCACAAAGTTCCAACCAGTATACTGGTGTTAGAATCCGTAAATTTGTATGCCAGAAATATAATAAACCATATCAGAATCAGATGCCTTCTCTTTAATTGTGTATAATATGCATATATAAATTCCAGAGCTGCCCAGCCAACATACATGGAAAAGGTGTTGGGATGACCAATGAAAAATGCCTGTCTCTGTACTCCATTTCTATAGTAATAGGTAATCTGCTCCGGCGTAAATATTGCAGTCACAATGTAGGGAATCACATGTGTCAGCAGCATTAGTATTTTGGTCATTGAAGTACATCTTAATGTCTTACGCAGTTCTATATTCTGACAGCCTGCAATACCACAAAAAGTGAATAACAGGAAGAAATAACTCATTTTAAAGGATACATATGCAAATAAAACGCCAAATACCGCTGTGATTGCCAAGGTCTTCACTGTATACCGCTGCAATAGGAATTTCCATCCGATACAGGCAAAAAAGAATAACAAGAAGCAGGTGTCCATCCACTCCGGTCTGTGAAATAACAAAGAAGAATCCAGAATATTTTTGACAGACAAATCCATAAATGCCAGTGTATAAAGTTGTTGCTGCAGCTTATAGTCCTTCTGCATTACGGTCCTCCATCCTTGTTATCTTCTAAATTTGCTCTTTATCCTAAAATATATAGCCATCTGGCCTACATTTCCCCTGCAAAGCATACGATATTCCATGTGCTTCATTCTGGATGAGATCGACTCTGGCTTCACAGCATTTAATATCTGTCTCACTGCATCTGTATGCAGCGCTGCATCATATGCTTTTCTTAATTCAGCATGTTTCAAACAACGTGCATATTCCAACATCAGGTTTGTCAATACTTTCACATAATATACTGACATCTGCTCATAAAGCCCGTCATCCTTATACTGTCTGACTATATCCTTATTGTATGTATACAGTATTTCTGTAAATTCCAGTCTTTTCTCCATAGAATAGCTTCGCATCGCACTGCCGCTTCTCTGTAAATAATAAAGAAGGCAGTACTGCGACATATAGATTGTCCTGCATAAGCTGTAATACTGTGCAACAAAGAGGAAATCCTCTCCTATTGGCAGATCCATGCGGAAAGTAAGCTTGTTCTCATGGATAATGCGTTGCAAAAAAAGCTTCCCCCAGCATGTATTGAATACAGAATCAGCATACATCAGACGATTCCCTTCTGCAAGATCATGGGACACCTCTTCACGAATAGGCAATGGCTGCGGTATAAATCTGCCGTCCCCATACAGAGTCATATAACCAAATGCTGCAAATTCTGCATTCTCATCTCTGATTACCTGACAGATGTGCTCATAAGCCCCCTTAGCCAGATAATCATCTGCGTCCAGGAACATGATATATTGTCCCTGTGCCTCCTGTAACCCACGGTTTCTTGCGGCTGAGACTCCGGCATTCTTCTGGGATATCAGCCGTAGTCTCGAATCTATGCTGCTGCATTGTTCTACAATGGCAGGTGTCAGATCTGTGCTTCCATCATCAATTATCAGACATTCCATATGCAATGTTTCAGGGAAACAGCTTACGCTGTCCAGACATCTTCTAATATAGTCCTGCACATTATATGCAGGAATGATGATCGACAAATCCATACGTATTATTTCCTCCACTTAAAATAAAACGGCAGTAATCCAGAACATAAACTATAGGAAAACCTGTTCATTGATTTCATGAATTTACTATTTCTTGTATTCTGCTTTTGCAGATATGGGTTATCATGCCAGTCAGGAAAATGCTCATTAAGTGCCCTCCAGTTACTCTTTAGAGCCTTTCTCCGCTGCCTGCCATCCGGTATCCGGCACATTCTGGCAAAGGAACTGCACAGCAATATTCTTGCATAGAGAAATTCCAACGCCTCCCTGTACTCCTCATATACATGGATATCCTGATAATACATACGGATATGCTCCAGCACGTCTATAATCTGCAGAGTCTTCATGGTCTGCTTATTGTTGATGGAGTTACCACGCTGCACATAATAAATACATGCCTCCTCTACGTATGCATAGCTTCTGATATGCGGCACAAGCTTGGAGAAAAATTCCACGTCCTCATATATATATCCCTTTGGGAAGACTACGCCACTGTCTTCCAGCCATTTGCGTCGATATATCTTATTCCATACAACACTTCTGCCCATCATCAGCATCTCTTTTGGGTCTGTAAGCTGATCTGCGATTTCTGTATCCACACTGCCATCCTCATATACATGGTGCAGGTTACACTCAACGATGTCATAGTTCTTTTCTTTGGCTTTATGATATAGTATTTCATACATGTCATAATTAACATAATCATCAGAATCCACAAATCCTATATACTCACCTTTTGCAAACTGCATACCGTAATTTCTGGCATCTGATAATCCACCATTTTCCTTAGTCAGGCCTGTTACATTCGGATATTTTGATACAAAAGAATCAATGACAGCCTGGGAATTATCCTTTGTACCATCATTGACTACTATGATTTCCATATCCTGTAGTGTCTGTTTTACCAGTGTATCCAGACATTTTGACAGATACGCCTCGACATTATACACCGGTACAATTACACTGACCTTGATCATTTCTTCACTCTCCTCAACTAACACTGCTTATTCAATATAAGGTATGATTCCTAATATCTCTTCCTCTCCTTCATCCAGACACTGCTCCACACTCTTAATCTTATTAGAAAAGACAACACCGGCTATCGTTACCAGTATACTCATCCCCAGACCGATTACACCCGCCATTACAATCGTTTTCAGCATACCTGCCATCCCATTGCTTGACATCCTGACATTCTCTGCCTTATCCAGTACCTGAATCATAGTATTTCCAGTCATCGCCTGAATCTCTGTTACAAAGGCATCTGCTACTGCATTCGCCACGTTCATTGCCTCTGCCGGATCAGCCGAATATGCCGTTATGGTAAGGACCGTAGACGTCTTATTGTATGATGTGGATATCATATTTCTGATATCACTGGCCGTAACAGAATATTCTCCTATAATTGACTCAGCTCTTTCACATACCTTTTTACTTTTGATAATATCAGAATATCCGGTAAGGGCTGTTGTAGCAGTCGCTGATTCCTGTGTCGTATTGCCAATAGTTGTATATACAGTCGCATATGCATAATACGTATTTGTAAAGGACTGCCATGATGCATATAATATTCCTATCAGCAGAAACAACAAGGTCACTGCTGAGATCAGAAATTTGTTCTTCCATATCTGAATTGAACTGATTCGAATATAATCCTGTAATTTCATCTCTTCCTGCATGAAATACTCTCCCTTATTTTCTTCTCTTTCTCAAAGTTACTAAAATCACAAAAGCCACTGCTATAATCGCTGCTAAGAGGATAAATGTAACATAATCCACTCTGTTGCCGACTACTACAACCTCCTGACTGTCTGCGTCCTGCACACTCTCAACAACACGAACTGTATACGACTGCTCATCTGTTTCAAAGCGTTCCCCTGTATCATCCTGATAAGTAAAATATATCTTAACCGGTATATCCCCTTGCTGTAAGCATTCCATATATACGTCAGAAGAATTGGTACTGCCACCCGTCATACTGTACAACTCAGTCACCACATCCGACCCATCCTGCGCAGCAACATGCAATTGTATATTATTCAGACTCTTCAAGCCTGTGTTCTCATAGATTACACTGATTCTTGCTTTCGTACCTATTGAAGCTGTCTCTGGTACACTACAGGATACGACATTCAGACTACCTGCCGTCTTGACAGGAAGATACAATGTAATGGACGAATTAGACTGCTTTTCAATGAAGTAATTATCATTATAAGTAATCGTCACATCTATAGGAATCACGCTTTCTGTAATGGATTCAGAAGCCGTCATGGGAATCGTTACTTCTGTATAATTCCTTGCATAGACACGATCTACATATAACTGATTGGATTGGCTGTATACCGGATAGATTGTCCCTGTATTATCTGCCAGAGTCACGATTACAGAATAGACATCATAGAACTGGCTTGTATTTCGTATTTTTAATGTCAGATCGAATTGCTGTCCCGGTGTTATTTCTTCATCGGATATCTGGTATTCCTCTACTATGACTCTGGGATTTTCCTCTCCTGTTGCATATGCAGTCTCAGGTCTGATATTTACCAGACTTAAAATAACAAATCCCATGATCAGCATTTTTCTGACCGTTTTTTTCATTCCTCTATCCTCATTTACTTTCTTTTTTCTTGCTTTTATTTACCTGTGCTGCACCTGACTTAATATGCTTCATGTCTTTGTCATGTTTTTGGCGCAGCATATTTGTGACAAAATAATCATAGTCCTTTACATAGTGTCTGTATTCCGCAATACCTATCTTGTTAAGTATTACACCCATGTACTTATCTCCATAGGACTTTACATTTATTTTTGCCTTAGCAAGCTGTTCCTTAGACGTTTCATCCACAGCTGCCACAAGTATAACATCATCAACTACAGGCATCATGATCCCGGCATCCGGTACTATCTCCAATGATGGGAAATCATAAATGATAAAATCATACTTTTCAGATAGTTCAACTGCCAGCTGCTCCATTTTCTTGGTACACAATAGTCTGACCGGACTCTCCTGATCATTTCCACATGGAATATAATCTAATTCTGCATGATTTGTATGATAAAACGGTTCTTTTACTTTACCTACAAGATAATCAGACAAGCCATATTCTGCTTCCTGATTTAATCTCTTATAGATCATTCCTTTTCTGATATCACAGTCCACAAGAACTGTCTTCCAGCCTGCATCTGCCAGTGCTATCGCCATATGGATTGCCGTGTATGTAGTTCCACAGCCTGCACTGCAGCCGGTCAGTAGGAATGAGATATGACCCTTTTCTCTTTTTTTTCTATATACCTGTACGATTACTTTATCTATTGCATCTCTGATAACCTGATTGTCACTTTGATACACATTGATTACTTTTGCCATTGGATATACCTTTCACATTAATATACTTATGCATTTTAATATGCACCCTTATGATTCAGAAGTACTTTTACTGTTCTAAACAGTATCTGGATATCCAGCCAGATTGTCCAATTGTCGATATAGCGCAGATCCAGCTCTACTATCTGGTCAAAATCCTTGATATCGCTTCTGCCACTCACCTGCCATGCCCCTGTAATACCGGGCTTGATACTGATTCGTCTCCACTGCCCTGCGTTATACTTCTCTACTTCATCAAGTGTTGGTGGTCTGGTTCCTACCAGACTCATGCTTCCTTCTAATACGTTGAACAGCTGTGGCAGCTCATCAATACTGGTCTTTCGGATAAATCTGCCAACTTTCGTTATTCTGGGGTCATCTTTTATTTTGAACATGACTCCGCCTTCGATTTCATTCTGATCCATTAGATCTTTTTTCTTCGCTTCTGCATCAACACACATACTGCGGAATTTCAGCAATTTAAAATTTCTGCCATTCTGCCCCACTCTGGTCTGTTTAAAAATAACAGGTCCCGGAGAATCCAATCTGATAGCTATCGCTGTAGCCAGCATGATGGGTGAGGAGACAATGATTGCAATGAGACTGATTACAATATCCATGGTACGTTTGAGCATCTGTTCATAATTATTCAACGTAACCGTATGATAAGTTACAACAGGGTATGTACCTATAGAGCTGACAAAGCTGTTCGTCTTCTTCATCAGATAAGACTCATAGGAATCTATAATAAGCTTAACTGTTACACCCATTTCTATGCATATATTGAAATAAGGTTCGATATCAGAAATACTCTCATCCTTCTTCTGCAAGAAGTAAATCTGGTCAACTTCCTTATTGCGGATAATATCCTCCAACTCGTCTAAAGTACCCAGCACATTAAATCTGCCTTCAGAAGACTGCCCTTCCTTTAAGATATATCCTATCTCATCCAGCTTAACACTTGTCTTATTCAGGAAATAATTAAATTTTTGAAAATCTGCAAACACACCTACAAAAGCAGCTCTTGGCGCCTGATACGTATGCAGCGTAAACACCAAAAACCTGCTCACTAACATGTTCACCAGAAAAAAGAGATATGTAATTATTAAAAAAGCAATGTAAAATTTGCGAATTGAATCATTGATGTTCAACACAAACATTACCATTGCCGTAGAGGCTGATGCGATCAGCCATGACTTGGAAATAATCCGCAGAAATCTGTCCAAATAGAAAAACAGAGTATAATTATAGATTCTTGCCTCTTTATTAGACAATATGTAGATTACTGTAAATATTACAAACATTACAAATGCATAACCGATATCCACCTCATCCATCTGTGGGCAGAACATTATACAAGTAACTGCATATGCCAATACTGCAACTAAGACATCCAGCAGCATCTGTCCTGTATTCGTATTGGCTCCATTATTTTTTCGATTCATATTTTTCTCCGTACCTGAAAATATTATAGGCGTTTGACAAACACCGAAACCCATTGATTTTACTGGATTTTTTTACTTGATTTATGACTACTAAATACCATCAGATTTCTTTCAGCGACATTTTTTCAGACTGTCAAAACAAGCCCATTGATGATTCCCCATCTTTTTTTACTCTGCTTTCTGAACATGTGGATCTTAATGAGTTCATACCACCAGAGTTTCTGTCAGCTTTTTACCAGTCTGTCGGCAGAACTCGTATTTATCCGCTTCACGGATACATTTCTTGGTGATTCTGCTTTTGATTCAGCAGATTTGTACGGAAAACTGTTTCACACTTTTCACTTTTCCAAAGCACTCATTCCTTATAATCCCCGAAATGAAAGTTCTTTAAAAAAAGTTGGTTACAATGAATATGGTTATCCTACCTGCCCTAACGATGCCACACTTACAATGAAATACTGCGGTATCACCAAAGAAAATGGGCGTACAGACCGTATGAAATGAACCTGTCCCAAAATGCATTACCATAAAGGCTGGATCTGTGACTGTAAAAATCCCTGTAGCACTGCCCAAAAAGGCAGAACAACCTATACCTACGTGAACATGGATTTACGCATGTTTCCCGGCATCCAGCGTGACTCGAAAGAATGGAATGACACCTATAAAATACGCACTATCGTAGAACGTGCCATCAATCATTTCAAAATCAATATGTGTATTGCCGGAAGGAAAACAAGAAACCATACCACCACAGAAACTGATAAAATCATTTATCAATTACCTATGAAAATATTATTCAAACAACTGCATAAAGTTCAACACGATATCTTCTACCTTGCCGTTCTTTACATTATAGGGTTCAAACTTGAATGTTCTTGCTTTCGCAATATCCTCCTCAAGACACTTCACATCCTTGCAGTGGATAACCATTCTCTTTTCCGCAAATGCCTCAGCAATCTGCTCTTGATGATCATCAACATGCTCATGATATTTTGCAAGTCTTGGAACAACTATAACAGGTCTGTGTGCATTGATTCCTGTCATAATAGACCCTACTCCGGAATGCGTAATCAGAACACTGCATTCCTTTATCATCTGTTGAAACTTCTGTGAGTCAACAAAGTCCGCATATTCACAATTATGCGGAATATAACTTGAATTCCCCGTTTGAATAAATACTTCTTCCCCTAAATTGGGGGCAATGCCATCCATAGCTTCTATCAGTCTATTCATCTGAAACTTCTGTGTTCCTAATGTCACAAGAATCAAAATATTCCTCCTCCCAGAACAGCCTTGGGATACTTTACAAGCATATCATCCCACTGAACAACAAAAAGGTCAGAAAAATTATATAAAAGCCTGCCTGCTAAAGATGGCTTATGTACTCTTGCATATGATTCGATATATATTACTTTAATACCCATTATCTTAGCAACCACGCACATCGGATATGCAACCAGTGCTCCTGTTGTAATAAGGAAATCAGGTTTTTCTTTTTTCAGCAATCCGATAGCATACACAAAAAGCCACAGAAACTTAGGGATAAAGAAAATCTCTCTCCTGTTAATCTGTGGCAGCATATATTGTCTTTTACCAAAATCAGGCATCTTAAAATCACCCTTTTCCGTGACCAAAAAGTTGTCATATAGTGCTTCTATCTTCTTCAGCCTTGCAATCTCTTCCAGATGACCGCCTGATGACGCTACAAATCCTACTTTCCAATTTTTTTCTTTCATACACTCACTCTCTCATAACACACTCCGACAAAAAATTACCGTTACAAATACTTATTATATGAATCATACACTTATTTATATGGGTTGTAAACTAACATGTATCAACTTTCCGTCTTTTTTCGGATTTTTTGTAGACTTTATTCAATCAGCTACCTATAACACCACCTATCCTTGTCATTTTTATCAATAATACAATTATGCCAATTGTTTTAAAAAGTCAGCATTTTGCGCAAGTTTGCTGACTTTTTGTTTCTATATCCTTCCCGTTGATTCTCGCTCCAGCAATTCTGCTTCATAAGTGATATGCTGGTGGTCTTTCTTACCGGCTATAATATCAAATAACAGTTTGACCGTAGCCTTGGCGATCTCTTCTACCGGCTGTCTGATCGTCGTAAGGCTCGGAGATATGTATCCCGACACATCAATGCCATCGTATCCAGCCACCGAAACATCCTGTGGCACCTGTCTGCCTGACTCCAGCAGTGCTCTGATAGAACCGATTGCAAGGGCATCTGATACTGCATACAGAGCCGTGAAATCCACACCGGATTCAATTAACCGTTTCGTCGTACGATATCCATTCTCCATAGAGAAATGTTCAAGCTCATCATCTGTCTGGATAACCAGCGCCGGATCAGGCTGTATTCCATGCTTCTTCAAAGAATCCACATATCCTTCCAGACGCAGCTGACCGATGCTCTGCTCGTATGGCTCTGCCACAACGATTGCTATTCTTCTGTGCCCCAGACTGATAAGATAGTCTACCATCTTCATACTCTCCTTATAGTCATCTACACCGATATTGGAATACTGATTCTTACTGATATTCTCCGGTATAGAACCGGCTGTACTGAATACAAAAGGCACTCGCAGCTTCTTTAGCTTCTCTTCTGAATGGGAAAATAAACCGCCCAGAAAGATAATGCCACGAAGTCTCTTTTCCTTTACGATTTTCTGTGCTACATCCACTTCATCCTCATCAAATTCAATATGCTGCAGCTCCATGGAATAGTGCTTCTTCTTACATTCTTCTTCAATTATCTTGATCATATTGGAGAAGAATGGATTGGCAATGCCTTTTACAAGCACGGCGATCGCCTTGGCATCCACACGCTTGAGGTTACGTGCACTGTTATTTGGCACGTAACCATATTCCTTAATGGTATTCATGATTTTCTCTTTGGTCTCAGGATTGATATCCGGGTGATTATTGATCGCACGGGATACAGTACTGACGCCGACTCCACATATTTTAGCAATATCCTTTATAGTCGGTTCAAACACGGCTTTCACCTCTTAGTTATTTTTTCTTCTTTATAATTCTACCATAAACCTGTGCTAATTCAAGCATTCTGGCTGCAAGTTGTGGTGTACAGTCAGAAGCCTTCATACGCCACTCCCAGTTGCCGCCCAGAGTAGAGGGTGTATTGATTCTGGCTTCACTTCCAAGCTCCAGATAATCCTGAATCGGGATAATTGCCGTATCCGCAACACTGGCATATGCCATGCGGATCAGATTGCTGCAGATATCAGAAGTTCTCTTTACTCCTATGTATTTCCTGGCAAAAGCCAGATCCTTTCTGCTCATGGCAGGAATCCATCCCATTACAGTATCATTATCGTGTGTACCTGTGTATACAACACAATTCTTTGTATAATTATGAGGCAGATAATCGCTCTCTTCTCTGGAATCAAAGGCAAACTGTAATACCTTCATTCCAGGATATCCTGTCTTCTTTACAAGCTTGAGAACGCTTGGTGTGAGGAATCCCAGATCTTCTGCGATAACTTCACGGTTGCCCAGTGCCTTCTTCATGGCTGCAAAGAGTGCATAACCAGGTCCCTTCTCCCAGCGTCCAAACTCTGCTGTCGGATCACCATAAGGGATAGCCCAATATTCATCAAAGCCTCTGAAATGGTCAATTCTTACCACATCATAGATAGTGAAGCAGTACTCCAGTCTGCGAATCCACCATGCAAAACCTGTCTTTTCATGATAATCCCAACGATACAGAGGATTGCCCCATAACTGACCTGTTGCAGAGAAAGCATCTGGTGGACATCCTGCCACTGCTGTAGGAATATTCTCCTCATCCAGCTGGAACAGTTCAGGATTTGCCCAGGTATCCGCGCTGTCAAAAGCAACATAGATAGGAATATCACCAATGATCTGAATACCCTTCTTATTGGCATATGCCTTCAGCTGTGCCCACTGTGTTGCAAACAGATACTGAAGATAGCTGTAAAAGGCAATATCTTCTTTTAAAGTCTCTTCATAATGAGCCATTGCAGAAGGTCTTCTGAGTCTGATATCCTCTTCCCATTCAATCCAGGCAATTCCACCCAGAGAATCCTTGATTGCCATATACATGGCATAGTCTTTTAACCAGGCGGCATTATCTGCTGCAAACTTCTGATACTTCTCATCCTGCTCCACATCTGCTCTGGCAAAAGCCTTACGAAGCAGCGCAAATCTTGTATTGTAGATCTTCTCATAATTGATATAGTTTGGATTGTCACCATAATCAGCGGCTTCACATTCCTCTTCTGTCAATAATCCAGCCTCGATCAGAGCATCCAGACTGATATAATAAGGATTGCCTGCAAAAGTCGAGAAGGACTGGTAAGGAGAATCTCCATAACCTGTTGGTCCCAAAGGCAAAATCTGCCACAGAGACTGTCCTCCTTGTGCAAGGAAATCTACAAAGTCATATGCTTCCTTGGAAAAGCCACCAATTCCAAATCTGCTGGGCAGACTTGCTACCGGCATCAATACACCACATTTTCTCATCTTTTTATCTCCTTTAAAACTTATTGGTACACAGGGATTTAACCCTTAACCGCACCAGCTACTACACCTTCAATGATGTGCTTCTGGCACGCAATATAGAATATAATAATTGGAATAATTGCCAATACGATCATAGCCATCATGGCACCCATATCAATAGCGCCATATCCGCCTTTCAGATACTGAATCGCAATAGGAATTGTCTTGTATTTCTTGATATCCAATACCAGATATGGCAGCAGGTAATCGTTCCACACCCACATAGCCTCCAGTATGGCAACTGAAATAGCTGTCGGCTTCATAACCGGGAATACAATCTTAAAATATGTCTGCAATGGATTACATCCATCGATCATGGCAGATTCTTCAATTTCCAGTGGAATAGACTTCACGAAACCACAGAACATAAATACTGCAAGACCCGCACCAAATCCCAGATATACGATGATAATTCCTACAGGATTTCCTAAATGTAGTATATCAGCGATTTTAGATAAAGTAAACATTACCATCTGAAAAGGTACGATCATGGAGAATGCAAAAAGGTAATACATACCGGCTGTTATTTTATTTTTTACTCTGGTGATATACCATGCACACATGGATGTACACAGAATAATCACTGCTACAGAACCTACTGTAATAAACAGTGAATATGCAAAGGAATGCAGGAAATCAATCTTCTGCATACCGCTTACATAGTTCTCCAATCCTACGAAGGATTTTGCATCAGGAAGAGAAAATGGACGGTTACTGATGAAGATCTTCTTCTTAAAGGAATTCATCAATACGATAACAATAGGCATGACATATACAATTGATAAAATCGAAAAAATCAGTGTAAGCAGCCAACCATGTTTTGCTTTTTTAACTGTACTCATTATGCCTGCACCTCCTTGCTTCTGGTCATTCTAAGCTGAACAATTGCGATCAATGCGACTGCCAGAAAGAAAATAACTGCCTTAGCCTGACCGACACCTTCCCAGCCTGCTCTGCCATAGAATGTATTGTAGATATTCAAGGCAAGCATTTCTGATTTGTTAGAAGGTTCGCCTGCTGTCAGAGCCAGGTTCTGATCATATAACTTAAAGGAATTGGTCAATGTCAGGAAAGAACATATCGTAATGGACGGCATGACCATAGGTAATGTCACGTGTCTCAGTAATTGTCTGTTGTTAGCGCCATCAATTTTAGCGGCTTCTATCAGTTCTCCGGGAATATTCTGAATACCTGCAATGTAAATGATCATCATATATCCGATCTGCTGCCAGTTCATCAGAATAACCAGTCCCCAGAATCCATAAGCGGAACTGTAAGTAAGTGTTCTCTCAAAATGTAATAAAATACCGTTCAATATCAACTGCCAGATATATCCGAGGATGATTCCACCGATCAGATTCGGCATAAAGAATACGGTTCTGAATATGTTAGTACCTTTGATGCCTTTTGTCAGTAACATCGCTACTGCAAAAGCCAGTACATTAATTGTGATTACTGATACTACAGTAAAAAGTGAAGTATACCAGAGGGCGTGAATAAATGTGGCATCTCCCCATATTCTGATATAATTCTTGAATCCTACAAAGGTTGCATCCGTAACAGTCGTAAATTCACAGAAAGATAAATAAACGCCTAATATGAACGGAATGATAAATCCTATCGTGAAAGCCGCAAATGTCGGTAATGCGAAGATAGGAAAATATTTTTTGATTGCTTTCTCCATAATAATCCCCATGCCTTTCTGGTATCTGCCATACATTGAAAGGAAGTGGACAGTAAGTATCCGCTGCCCACTTCCTGCCTGCATGAATGCATTACATACATTCATGGTCACTCTGTGTTAATGATTGCTGCTTAGTTATTAGCTGCTGCGTACTCAGTTGCCCATCCGTCAACGAATGCTGTTACAACTGCGTTCCAGTCGCCTGTACCCTGAGCATACTCTAATAATGCACTGCCTACACCATTCTTCCACTCTTCAGAAGGCATTGTTGTAAATGTCCATGCTACAGAAGTCTTACCGTTAGATACATAGTCATTTGCAATGTTGATCAGAGGATTGGTTGCAGGATAGTTGTCAAATGCCTTGAATGGGCAAACAAATCCCATATCCTGTGAAAGAGCGCTACAGCCTTCGTCTGATGTTACTACCCAGTTCAGGAAATCCAGTGTTGCCTGAATATCTTCAGGTGCTGCATTCTTGTTTACACACCAGTAGTTCTCACTACCTGTACAAAGTCCCTGATTCTCTTCACCTTCTGCACCGATGTAGATAGGAAGCATTCCAAGGGACTCATCAGCCATACCATTGTTGCTCAGATCTGAGTAAGCCCATGTACCATTCTGATAGAATACTGCTTCGCCAAGTGCGAACTCTGCTGTTGCATCTTCACCAGTCTTGCTGGAAAGTACTGTAGGTGCGCATGTGGAATCTGTAATATATAAATCCCAGATAGCCTTGTAGTTATCAAGATATGTACCCTTGATCGCATCTGTAGAGCTGATGCCGTCTGCCTTGTATTCATAGTAGATAGGAAGGTTAGCAAGGTGAGTCTTGAATCTCCAGTCGGAACTTGAATCCATACCTGCTGAAGTGAAAGCACCCTTTACTCCAAGATCATCCTTGTTCTCCTGAATGCTGTCTGCTACTGCTTTTAATTTATCAAAGGAATTGATCTCGTCTACGCTCTTGACTACTGCATAATCCTTAGTGAAGTAATCATTTAAGATATCTGCATTGTAGATGATACCGTAAGTCTCAACTACGTATGCAATACCAAGTGTAGCATCGCCATCCTTTAATGCAAAATCATCGCTCTTTAACTGTCCGTATACATCAGAACCTGACAGATCATAGCAGTAATCCTTCCAGGTTGCCAGACCTACAGGACCATTTACCTGGAAAAGTGTAGGAGCGTCTGTCTTGGCGATCTCTGACTTTAATGTGGATTCATATGTACCGGAAGCTGCTGTCTCCACATCTACCTGTACACCTGTTTCTTCTGTATATTTTGCTGCAAGATTCTTCCAGTCATCTGCCTGCTCAGGCTTGAAGTTCAAATAATATACCTTACCGGTTCCTGTTGACTCTGCAGCAGCTGCCTCTGTGGATGCTGCTTCTGTTGTAGCTGCAGTTGTTTCCTTCTGATCTGCTGCTGTTGTCTGTGTTGTACTTGTCTCTGCGCTGCTTCCGCATCCTGCAAGCATTGATACAACCATTGTGGTTCCGAGTAATGCACTTAATAATTTCTTTCTCATAAAAATACCTCTTTCCTTCTTAGTTGTTGAACCCCTTATGAAAACGTTCTCGGTATCGGTATCGGTAACGTTTCCGATTTGCAAGATTATAATATCATTATGCCGAATAAATTACAAGCGCAAAATGCATTTTTGTTAAAAGTATAAAGTTACGTGTGCTGATATTGTACACTATGCACAATAAACTGAGGTATTATCTTCCAATTCTTTCATACAAAAAGGGCATCCTGTCGGATGCCCCTTAAAAATCTACTCTGGAATCACGTGTATGATTCCAATATGTCCTTGAAATGCCGGTCCAAAAATATGCTCCGGTAGCTGCTGTGTCATCATGCCATCCCATGAAGCATGAAGATGACCGGCTAACACCTGCTCCACTATTGTATCCTCACTGTATAGTAAATTCAGATATTTCTGTGTAATATCATTTGGTTTATAATGTTCACTGTCCGCACTCCAGTAATAAATCTGATTACGTACCTGCATGGACAGTTGTGCAAGAGAATCATCCACCTTAGACTCATAAGGAACATGGGTAGCCATAATGACCGGCTTGCCCCTGCTGTATACCTCTGCCACCATATTATAATAATACTCCGGCATATCTTTCGTGGAATTGTCTATTCCCAGAACGATGAAATCTCCCATATCCCAGAATTTGTGTGACATCTCATCCTCATCTATAGTCTTATGCAGAGCACGGCTTTCTGTCTCTGTGAAAAAGACTCCTCCATAATATACTCCATAATCATGATCTGCTCTTACATACATGTAGGGAATGTGTAGCTGATCAAGACCTTCCTTGATGATTCTGATATTGGAATTACTGCAATAATCCATCATATCTCCACCAAAAATAGCACCATCATAATCACCATAGTTAATGAATTTAATGATCTCCGGCCACAGATCTTCGGCGTGTATGCCATCCTCTGTAACAGCCAGTTCTTCGTATCTTTTCTCAATGGCATCCAGATATTCCGGGCGCACATCTCCATTCTCATCTCCAGCTTCATGGTCGGATACCAGATGCAGATCACTTACCCATACAAGCGTATATTCCCGGTCTAATCCCTCTATCGGTACTGTAACTTCTTCCGTGATAAAGTCATACTCCGGTGCAGGATACGTGACTTCTTCCTCTGTACTTTCTTCAGTTATCGCTTCTGTACTTTCTGAAGATTCAGGCGCCTGTGATATCTCTTCAAAGGTAACTTCTTCTTTTGATTCTTCCGGTTTTGATTTATGAATGACCATCATGATACCGGCAAGTATCACAATAAACAGGATACCAGCCAATACCACAATAATTTTTTTGATTTTACTGTTCTTCATACTATTGTGCTACGAACTCTACATTCGCCATACGGTCACGAATCCACTGACGGTTCTCTGGAGTTACACCATTGGTAGCACCATCTGCCACATCACCTGAATATTCACCAAAGTCATTAAAATACCAGAAATGATCCAGTGAAATATCCTGTCCCAGAGTAATTCCCTGTGTCTGTGATAACTGATTTACGATATCATCATAAGCCTGTGAAACTTCTGTACAGTCCTCACCAGCATCATTCATATAATTGATATAGTAATTAATCATCATAGGATTGTAATCCATTGTCTCAATCATACCGCCAATCTTGATTGCAGCACCTTTGGCTGTAATTGTGCCACTCTGCAGCTCTGTCTCGATCTGCTTCTGAATCCACCAGGAAAGAGCATATGCATAACGCAGTCTGAGTGGATTATCCAGATCAGAAGTATCAAACATATTGTCTGCTGTCTCTGACATAAGATTCCATGATTCTGTTCTGGACCATTGTGGACGGGTTGTGAACTCATCAAATGTAGATACCACTCTGTCTGTGTAAGACTTGGTAAATTCATCTCTTACTGAAGTCAGGGAAGAATAATCCACCTCATATCCCTTAGCAGCCAGGTCATCTCCCAATGCTATCGCATCATCTATCTCGATCAGAATCTGCTTGTAAATAGCACCTGAAAGAGTAGATGCACTTAACATATCCTTATGTCTTACAATCGCTGTAATATATGAAACATAAGCATCATTGATCCTGTCCACCGCCAGACTGATATCTCCTGCTTCTTCTGCTTTGGATGCATATTCCTGGATTGCAGCATTCAGATTATTCATACCATCTACGATTTCTGCGTCAACGGCAATCTGACCTTTACCAGTCTCTGCCAGTGTATCTGTCTCTGCAAAAAGCTCATCAGCATCTACTGTGCTTGTCTCTGCCTCGGTTGTAGCTTCTGTGCTTTCTTCCTCATCTATTGTCTTCTCTGTCGCTGTGTTACCAAAAGGCAGACTGATTGTGCCATTCCATACCAGGAAACATATAATACCGGAAGCAATTACCAGTACTGCAAGAACTACTACTACAATAATCAGAGCCGGGCTTGCCTTCTCGTCATTCTTGGACTTGGCAGTAGGTGCATTGTTTTTCTTTGGCTTTTTACCCTTCATAGGATTTTCTGGTGGAACAATACTTGCATCATATCCCATTGGTGGAACAGGTGACTGTGGGGGAATCGGGATCTGCGGTGGAACCTGAATCTGTCCTGGATTTACAGAGCCTGCTGTCTTATTCTCATCAGGGAATATGTATAAAGTCTTTTCTTCCTGTACCGGTGCTGGATTAGGTGCCGAGACTGGTGCCTGAGGTGTTGGTACCACTGTCTTTGGTGTTGTCTGAATTGGTGACTGCGGCTGTGTTGGTGGTTGTACCGGTGCTTTCTGCTCCTGTGTTGACGTCTGAGCCGGTATTTGTGTTTTCGCTGGCGTTACCGGAATTTGTGGTGTCGGAGTCGGCGCTACTGGCGGTTGAACCGGTACTGCTGTAACCGGTGTTTGTGATGCCGGAGTTGACGTTACTGGCGGTTGAACCGGTGCTGCTGTAGCTGGTGTTACTGATGTTTTGGCTACTGCTTGTGCAGGTGCGGATGTTACTGGCGCCTGCGGTGCTGCTGGTGCAGGTGTTGCCGCTACCGGAGTACCACATTTTGTACAAAACCTTGCACCTGGCATCAATGGGCTGCCACACTTTGCACATGTTGGCTTCATCTGTACCGGTTGTGTTTTCACAGGCTGCTGCGGAGCTGTTGCCTGCATTTTAGCCATTTCCACAGCAAGATTACATCCACACTTGGTACAAAACTTTGCATTACTTTTTATCTCAGTTTGACACTTTGGACACTTCATCTCATTATCTCCTCATGTATTTTATATTTCTATATATTATAACATGTCCTGATGTTACGTTCAATTAGTCTTCATACGAACTATTGCTAATTCCTGTCGCAATAACATCCTGAATCTCTATAGCAATTACTTATCATACACTTTTGATAATTCCTCTAAGAATGCCTGTCTTTCTTCTGTTTCATATCCTGTAAACAGTACTTTTTCAATGTCATCATGGTTGAATAAATACTGAAATTGTGTTCCCATATTTCCTTCCGGATATAAGACACCTATATAATCGTATTCTTCGCCTGGTTTTTCTGATGCTAATTGTTTAATTCCAAAAATCATTAATGGCTTTTTCGCATTTCTTAACATTACTACAGTTCCAATTGGCAATAAATCTTTTATCATAGTTAATCTCCTTATTCATATCTTTACTTATTTGTTTCTATTGCGCTAACAAAAGCCTAGACTGGCTCCCCAACTGCATATTGCATTCCATTTCGACGACACTGCTGCTGTAGCCTCCTGCATTACATCAACTGCACGGTCTATCACAAAATCAGACACGGTTTCTGTCAATGATTTCTCTTCGCCCAGTACTGCTCCTGTTACTTTCTTGCATACAAAATCCAATCCTGCTGAAACAACCACTCCGGCTCCTACTACCGCCACAGCCGGGGCTGCAACTCCAAGCGCGGCTGCACTGGCTGCTACAGCTGCTGTTATAGCAGCGCTTTTGGCTATATCTATTCCTGTTTCTACCACAGTCTCAGCAACCGCTCTTTCTCCTGATATCTTGCCACTGCTATATTCTTCATAATTACTGAATCCGTTAGCTACAAGTGTCAAAACCCATCCCGCAGCCTTAGCTCCTGTTACTTTTGATCCTACTTCATCACCTGTAATTTGATATGCAATACTCTTTTCATATGCATCTGCCCATGATACCTTTGTTCCACTTTTTATTGGCTCTAATGTCTTATATGTATTTAACCCTATAAGTTTGTCAAATTCTCCACCTTTAAAATCCTTAATAGCCTTCATAAAACTTATTATAGAATTACCACTGTCTTTAATCAACTTTCCAATATCTTTGGGGGATATTCCATCATTATCCATTTTTATTCCAATAATTGATGTAAGCCATGAAAAAGAACCTCCTACATCACCCATTTTCGTTACAATGTCTAATAAAGTTTTTACTATCGTCTTGTCTGCATTTTCTGTCCAGTTAATAGACTTTAATTTTTCCCATGTAGTCACCTGTCCATCTGAAATGACATCACTGATTCTATTCTCTGTTTTCTCATATGCATTCGCTGCCGCAATTAATTTGGACTGCATTGCTGATAATGTTTTGCATTCTGCATTTACTGCATTTGCCACCTGGTTAAGTCTCCATCGTATGTTTCCTGCACCAGCTACTTTATATGATACCATTCTGTTTTCATTAATGATCTGGTCGTATATTTCATTCAACTGCTGTAAAGCGCTCTGCTCCTGATCTCCAGTGTCCCTGAGTTTTTGCGTATTTACTTTAAAACTACTCATGGCATCTCTCCTCCCTACGATTGAAAAGGCATCCGATTACCGAATGCCTTTATTCAATACCCCGCACTTCTATACTATGAGATCACGTCTCCTGCAAGAGAGTTGCCTACTTCTGTGTTAGCCTGCTCTGCTGCCTGATACTGCTGAGCCATCTCTTTCAGATCAGTTACATGTTCATTAATCATGCTGTGCATTCTGTTCATGTCGTCTTCAAGCTGATGGAATTTGGTACTGTATGCAGTAGCAGCTTCGCCTTCCCATGCTGATTTGAGAGAATCTACTGTTGCAAGCATCTGCTGTGTCAGATTCTGTACCTGTGCATTAGCTGAATTGAATTCCTCTGCTGTGCTGATCAGTTTCTCCGGTGTAACTTTAATAATTCCTTCCATAGTGTTGTTCTCCTTTATTCTATATGATTGTCTGCTTATTGTTCGTATATGTAATTATTTGTAAGATCTTGTAGATGCCACTTCTGTGTTACGTGCTTCAGCCTGCTCGTACTTCTGAGCGATTGTCTCCAATGCCTGACAGTATTTCTCGATCAGATCATAAAATGCATCCATCTGTGTCTTATCATTATTGAATGCATTGTGAAATGCGTTCTTTGCTTCACCTTCCCACATGGATGCAAGCGCTGCTTCCTGACTCTCCAGATTACCTACCTGGGATTTGAACTGACCGTTGCAACTCCTAAGTTCATTTGCCTTTGCTTTTAATTCTGCTGCTGTTACCTGAATAAGTGCCATAATTGTTTTCCTCCTGATTGTTTTACATTTGTTTGTTCTTTATATCCGTATTATACCCGAGCATTCATGCCATTTCTCATTTTCTGATATATGACCTGTTCCCAGGTATGAATAACCTGTTATGATTAATTATTGTAGGATCGTCTTTCTGCAATCTCCAATGCTGCCATTTCTGCATTATAGATATTCTGTGCTATTGTTCTGATATCACTTGCAATACCTCTAAGTTGTGATGCCGATGTGGAGATATTTCCCTGCAATGTATTTCCTTTGCCCAGATATGCTGTTGCATTCTCGCCTTTCCAGTTCTGTGAAAGGGTCTGCATGCTTGTACCCAGTTTGTTCTTCGCCAGATTGCTGAGATTATCCGCTATTGAATCCAGACGATTAGCCTGATCACAAGCCTGTTTAAAATCAAATTCAATGCTCTGCCTTGTCGCCATTATCCATACCTCCTCTCAGTTACGAAATAATATCTCCAGGCAATTCCTGTGCAAGCTCTTTCACTTCACCCTCTACCTGTAGATATGTTCTTGCCATCTGTTCCAGATCTGTCGGATGCTCTGACAATCTTGCCAGCATCTCCTGAATATTTGCTTTTTCATCTGTATACACTTTTCTATGTGCATCTCCTGCTTCACCAATCCAATAATTACTTGTTCTTGTAATAATCGTCTCGATCTTATCAAACTCTGCTTTCATTTTTGTAATATTGGTCTTCGTAGCCTGCGCCTGGGTCAGCAGGTTCTCCGGTGTAACCTTTAATATTACCTGTCCTGAAATTGCCATTCCTGTTCACCGCCTTTTTATATGGAAGATATCATGGAACTGATCTCCGCTTCACATGAATCATATTGTTTCTTGGCATATTCCATGCATTCCTTTAGTTTCTCCAATACCTTACACATCTCTTCCGTATACTCTGCATCAGCCCTATACTGCATCATAAATACTTCATTGGCTGGTCCATCCCACATGGCATCCAGCTGTGTCATGTCTGATGTGATTGTCTCAAGCAGAGTACGTACTGCCTGTATTTCTTCTTCCAGTTCATTTATATCTGACTGTAATGTGTTCGTTTCCACTTCTATTTCTCTGGTTGAAGCCATCTTGCTCTCCTTTCTTCTGACTACAGCATCATCTGTAACATGTCCGAGATATTATGCAGATCATTTGTCCCAATCCGATGTCTTGCATATACCACTGCTTCCTGCTGCGCGTAGTCACATATCCTGTTCTCACAGCTGTTATAATTCTGTATTGTCTGGTTCAGGCATCTGCTCATTCTATCCATGTATCGGTCTGCCTCTTCCAGATTGGCTATCTGACTCCTTAAACCTGCTATCGGTCCATCCATATCTGACAACCCGTTCAATCTGCTCAGAACCTGTTCCATTTCCCATATCTGATTGTCTATTTGTCTCTTGTACTGCTCCAGATTATCCTGGACAATCGCCATTGGACTGATCCTTACACTTAACATTGTCTGCTCCTTTATTTGCTATGTCCGTATTGTAACACAGCTCCTCTTTGGAATATTATTTTCTGACAGATAGATGATTTCTTCGGATGAATAACCTATAAAAGCATCAGTTTATCTCCCGTAACAATCTCACACTCTGCCAATGTTCTATTCTTGGGCAGGATTCTTCTGCTGCCGAGAGAACACAGACATAGCTTCTCTACATTTCCCCCTATCTGACCATGCTCTTTCTGACCAACCATCTCGCCCATTTCTTCAACCAGCATCCCTATTGCAGCATTTTCATCCAGTTGAAAATCATATACGGTATCTACAGAGGGTACAAACACATCCACTAATATCATATTTCATCCTCTCCTCCTTCCTTAATCGGTGTTCCCCAGCTTCTCTCTTTATTACTGCAGATTATATACTGATCAATCCCTCTTTGCAGTTTTAGAATTTGTTTCTCTTTGCTGTAGGATTTCATATTAAATTCCTGGATAACCGCTTTTATTCCATTCTGTTGTAACAATTGCTCTTTAGACTGTTCGTAATAAATCTCCATTTTCTGCAAAAGCTCTTTCTCTATTGCAGAATCAGACTCATCTATCATTGGGACACCCCATTGTGCAAATAATTCCAACATTTCTCTTTTGTTTATTTCATGAATACACAGTTGACTGCCATTTATGCTGCCATCCTGTATCCATACGACTTCATTATTCCAAATGTAAAAATAGCTTTCAGGAATCAATTCATCCCTGTCTGCATATACCCAGAAATGCTCTGATCGCCCTATCGTTACAAGCCAACGCTCCACATCCTCTGACACCAGGCATGCTCCTGTTTTATCCTGCTGTACAACGAACCCTTTCTTTAGCAGGTTAAATACGGTTCTATACAGCTGTTCTTTAGTCATGCTTTCTGCACATTCCAGTTGTATGCCATATAGATTCTCTATTTTTTGTAACGCAAACAATACAGCCAGTTCTGTCTCCAATACATAATAACCCTTTGTTATTTTATCATTCATTTACCCAATTCCTTTAATACCGGCTTATAGCTTCTTGACAGAGGAACTTCAAAATCATCTATCAGACTGACCAGTCCCTGTGAAAGCATGACTTTCCTGATCTTATATCTGTTCACTATAAAGCCTCTATGACATCGAATAAACTGGTCAGGAAGTCTGCTCTCCAGATTGTCTATCGTATCGTAAAACCCGTATTCTTCTTTTCCCGCGCATACATAGATCTTCTTTTCCCGTGCTTCAAAGAAATATATCTGTTCATATGGTACATGAAGCTTACCTTCCTTTGACTCAATCACGAATACTCTGGAACCATCCTGTTCCCTGTTCTTTTCGATGTATGCCTGCATGAATTCTTTAAGAACTTCCTGCGCCTGTTGCTCGGTCCAGGGTCTCAGGAGCAAAGAACTTGCCATGATCCCCGGTTTCATATATTCCATAGGGGACGTGTGAAGATCAGCGATAATCATAAGCTGAGTCTGTAAATACTCTTTTCTGAAATCTGGCAGATAATCCATTGCTTCCTGCATAGTTACATCATACAACATCATATCTATCAGAGGCTTTTGTTCTATCATCTGACGAAACTGAGCCATTTGCGCAACCAGATCCATATTCCAGTAATCGTCTGTCAGAAGTGCAGCCATATCTTTACATATCTGTTTAAGCTGTATACACTCTTTCTCGTCTTTATCATATGCTGCTAATGAATACATCTTTTTATCCTTTCACTAACGGTATGACAACCTTACGCACTGTTTCTTCTTCCTGAGAAGGTACTAGACCTATACCGGCTTTCAATGATTTGGACTGCTCATTATATGGAATATAGTCAAAATTAAAGATTCTCTGGGCTGAAACATTACCGCCAAAATGCATACCTGTCTTATACCGTATGAACAGATCATACATTCTTGTACCGCCAAGTCTGTTTACATCATCCGGCTGTAAACATGCAAACCAGTATACATTATGCATACTTCCTTTATCCAGAAGATTCTCAATAAATGCCTTTGCATTTCCTGCTTCTCCCGGATTTTTCACATGCTCTATAAAGCTTGCTATATCTGGAAGCAGGAAATATTTTGCCTGGAAACGACACATTTCCTGATAAAGCTCTTCATCTGAAATACCACCTTGTATTTTTTCCTTCTTCCATTTATTGCGTTTTACGAACTCAGGCAATAATGCCTGGAAAAACTCATAAAGACCTGTATTGGAATCTATGTACGTAATGTTCTCCTGATTCTTCAGATACGGCATTTCCATCTTGAAGTCAAATATTACTATTTCACCGCCTTTTGCCTGTGCACTGTTAAGAACAGCTTTCAGCAGATTCGTCTTGCCACTTCTTGATTTACCGGTTATCAGATAGCAATATGTTCTGCTCAGGTCAATACCGTAGATGGCTGCGTTCTGTGCATTGTAACCAATCGGTACATGTCTGTCATCTGCCAGAAGCTTCTCCACATCTTCCAGCTTCGCATATTCTGACCAGACTGGTTTCTCTGGAATCTCTGGAATCTGCTTTGCAGTTCTTCCCGTCCATGCTGCTTTCATACTGTCTCCCAGTGCCTTGATCTTCTCTATTCTCTGGAAATCATCTGATGCCTCTACTGCCAATGCTGTCTGGAATTCCAGAATATCTTCTCCCACTTTGGCAATACCTCTGCCTTTCACATTTGCTTCCGGCATTGTATCAATATGTACTGTATGCATTGCATCTGCATACTGGAATTTGTCATTCATCTCAAGACAAAGCACTGTTCTCAGGTTCTCACCCAGCCTGCTTGGTATCTCCATTGCACTGAAACCACCACCTGAAATAATCAGGAAAATTCCATAGCTGACTCCGTCTTTTGACAATTGCAGCATAATTTCATCATACACATTATTGGTTTTGGCTCTGAAATTACCGTAATTGTCTATAACGATTAATATTGCAGGAAGAACCACACCATTTACACGCACGTACTGGCTGTAGTTACCGCCTTTGAAAAGTTTCTTTCTCTCTTCCAGAATATCATTGATCATTGTGAAAAACTTCGCCAGTTTATCGTCCTGACCTTCATAAACAATACCGCCCACATGAGGCATCGTCTCAAACGCTGACATCATCTTTGCACTGTAATCAAGTCCATAGATATTGATATCTGCAGGTGTATATTTGTTTATAAATGCATATAACATAGATTGCAGCAATGTACTCTTTCCACTGACTATCGTACCTATTACAGCATGGTTACCATTCTGTGACAGATTCACTTTTAATGTATCCTGTGTCTGGTTTACAGGATCATCATACATACCAAGCGCAATCTCTAATTGCCATTCCTCTGCTCCAGTGTTCTTCCACTGCTGTCCATCAAATAATTCCTGATATCCTGCAAGTTCTGACAAATACAGCTGTTCCGGCAATACAGGCAGCCACAGCTGCTGTTTATATGTATAACCATTCTTCAATGCCATAACGCTCAGATATTCCACAATTGCATCCAGCTGTGTCTTCTCTTTCTTTTCCGGAAGCTTGAGTCTATGGCTCTGTGCATAATCAAGAATATACTGTGCTCTATGGTCAGCATCCACGTTCGTTGTTCCCTGCTGTATCTGTTGATAGGCTGTAAGGAAATCCCGAATTCTGACTTCATTATACTGGCTGTAAGGATACTCTATCTTATTTTGTTCCAATGCATCGAAAATATTTCGAATTACTGTGTCATCCAGTACTTCACATGTCTGCACTGTACGATCCATCACCTCTGCCAATTGGCTGATCCATTTCTTCTTGGCATTATCCTTGTACTTTAATTTGGCTCTCTTACCAACTAATGCCGCTTTACCTGAATCAGATACCATATGGGCAATATCCCCATTGGCGCCTGCATTCTCTTCATCATAGACAGCTCCACTCCAGCCTGACTGGAATAATTCAAATAATTCATCATTACCGACCTGCATATAGCATCGTCCGGCCTGGGTAATATATGCTGCATCCGGTCTGTGAAGCATATCCGTACTATCCTGTCTGTCCTGCACACGCAGACATAACCTGAACTTGGAATTACTCCATATGTTATCATCTACTGTACCACTTGGTTTCTGGGTTGCCAGAATCAGATGTACACCCAGACTTCGTCCTACCTGAGCAACACTGATCAGTTCCCGCATGAAATCAGGTTCCTCTCTTTTTAACTCAGCGAACTCATCTATGACAATAAACAAATGTGGAATAGGAATTGTCGCTTCATTGTTCTTATACAGACGTGTATATAAGTTGATATTATTTACACCATATTCATTAAAGATTCTCTGTCTCCGGACATTTTCACTCTTGATAGATACCATTGCACGCTTGACCTGATTACCGGAAAGATTGGATATCTGTCCAATCATGTGTGGTAATCCCTCAAAGAGGTTCGCCATACCACCACCCTTATAATCGATCAGGAAAAAGCCAACATCATCCGGGCTGTAATTAATTGCCAGTGATAATATATAAGTCTGTAGTGTCTCACTCTTACCAGAACCTGTTGTACCTTCTACCAGACCATGCGGTCCATGATATTTTTCATGAATATCCAAATACATAGGTGCTCCGCCGGCTTTTTGTCCAATCATGGCACGCATACTCTCATAAGTACGGTTCTTTCTCCAGTTATCCAGTACATGTAATTCCTGCATGCCATGTATGCCCAGCATATCAAAGAAAGTAAGGGAATTTGGAATATCTCCTCCCATTTCACTTTCATTTACTTCTATATCCGCCAGAGTTCTTGCCATTTTCTCTATCTGAATGTTATGAACAAAATCAAACTCAATAGGAATTCTCTCGTCCATATCATCCGTTACACCATACATTCCTTTGAAAAAGGCATCATTTTGTATTACATAATTACATTCATTAGGAAGTGCATCATAAGAATCCGTCAGGAATACTGTAGTAATCCCATAATTCTGATCAGTATCATATATATATTTCGTGATCATTTCGCCTTCCAACAGTTCCGGATCTGATACGAAAAGGACATAATATGGTTTATATATTATATTTTTAGCAGAACGATTTTCCTTTTCCTCCATACGTGTCCTGAATACTTTGGTAATCTCATACAGCACGTCGCTGATTTCTGACTTATTTCCTGCTATATAACGGGTCTTCTTATCCTCTGACCATACATGTGGAAACCATTTCAAATAACTCCAGTCTTCTATTAGTTCTTTCTGCGAATCATAAATAAAAGCCATTTTTACATCTGTATAACAATTGGATGCTGCAATCTGTGATACCAGAGCATGCATAATATCAATGGCTCCTCTTTTGCCGTCTCCACCGATTATGCCGATCAGATTGTGTTCCAGCAGATCTACACAGATAGGAACCTGTTTTAACTCTTTGTAATTTTCCTTAATTGCAGATGGTTTCTCTGACAGCGAGTCGATCAATAGAGAAAAACGTTCCTTGGGTATCGTAATAGGCACTTGAAAAGGAATATTTCCAATACCTATTCTGTGGCTTAGAAAGTCCTTATGATTTCTGTTTCTATTCCACAAAAGGGGAGAATTCTCATCATAACTGCTACATTCTTCTGCTGATAAATACATTTTTCTAAGATAATTTGTATTTTTCTCATATTTTTCTTTTATCATATTAGCTGTATCTACCAGATACTGATGATAGGCATCAAATCGATGTAATTCTTCCTCATCGACTTTTCGTTTCTCATATCTTAGATTTATCAATGTCCAGGAAACACCTATCAGTGCAGAAGATACCGCAGTTATAATTCCAGTATACATGAAGATACCACTTCTGCCTCCACTGGCTCTGGAACTGAATACTGTAAGAAGACATCCAAATATCATGGGAAGCGCCATGGTAAGAGAAGGTCCTATAATCATGGATAAAGGACGCTTATTCTGTGTTTTAGGCTGTGGTGGAGCCTCAATCTCTATCTCCTCATCGTCCATCTTGTATACTTGTCTTGGAGAACGATGATACAGTTTCTTATCAGATGTAAGAGACGGTACTACAGGTGTATTATCAGGAATCTCTTCATATTCTCTCAGCTTATTGCTGTTAATTCTGACAGTATCATTTTCTGTATTAATTGCAAGTATTCCATCCAGGTACACAATGCACAATCCAAAGATATCAATGTAATCTCCGAATTCCAGTTTGTGCGTTCCCCTGATTCTTATGTCATTAATGTATACTCCATTTGCACTGATATCCTGTAAAATAAAGTCATTACCGTTTCTTCTGATTACAGCGTGCTCCCTCGATATCAGATTCAGTATATTACACTGAATATCATTAGACTCGTTTTTACCAATTGTAATATTATCTGTATATCGAATATCATATTTTGAAAACACATGGAACGAGCTTGCCTTTTGCTGAATTAAAATATTAATGGTTTCATAACCAGGCGCATTTATGGACAGCAGATCCTGATTTTGTATCGCTCTCTGAAAATAATTTTCTTTTGTTATGGAATCATACAGAATATACGTGTCTGTCTGGGTAAAGAACCAGTTGCCTTCAATATTCTCCAACTTGATTTCCAGATCCGATGAAAAGTTAAATATCTCTTTTTTCAGAACAATTGTATAATCTGTATTATTCACAGAAGGTAATAAATATTTTTTATATGCCTGTGTTGTATGTACCAAAAATACAAAATTCATAATTTTGATTTCCTTTTCCCACTATTGATTTGTGTTTATATTTGTCAACGGATAATTCATCTCAATCAAAGTATTCTCTTTACTTTCTTCAGTCAGATAGATTCCTGCAAGTCCACACCATCCATCTGCCTGTGCTTCATAATCTGCATTGGCTATATCAATAATTTGACATACCCCGTTATTTACCTCGTCCGCTCTGCCTTTTGTCTCTGACTGAAGGACTGTAATTCCTTCTTTTAATTCAGGTGAGTCCTTTAAAAGGGAATTATTTTGCAGATATGCATTTAATTTTTTTCTTTTATCTACACTGTATACATGTATCAGGTCATCCTGTGCAGCCGTATAATATCCATTGTCCTGTAAATACTGTTTCACACTGTATGACTGCAACGTACGTACATCAAACCATGTATTGCAATTCCAAGGATTGTAACATGTCATGTCCTCATAGGCTACTGTAGCTGTTTTTACATTTTCAAAGGTAAGATACAAAGGATTGGTATTTCCCATGGAATGTAATGCCATAATATACGGACATTTATAATTCGTCATCTTGCAATTCTGCATGATGAACTGTGCCTCTCCACCAAGCTCCGGGTTGGAATTATTATGCAGATAGATACATCCTCCCTGCCCATTGGCAATTAACTCACTGTTTGATATCTGTATTCTGCTGTTGCCTCTGCTGCCGATTCCTATACACTGATTGCTGTCAGATATTACTTTACAGTTATCTATGACCAGTTCACGCCCATAAGAATAATCCTGATCTATATGAATGGCATAACCCGGAAAGGTATCCTGCCATTCATATACAGAAGCCTCATCCAATCTGATTGGCTGTATATATTCGCCATTTAGATTCTTACCATAGATTGTAAGATTACTTACCACACCTGCACTTATAGTAAGTGGTACACTATGATAATTCTCTGCACTTGCCATAATAATGCATTTTTCACGGTTTGTTCCTACTAATCTGATGGTCTTATCTGTGACGGTAACAGCTTCATTATAAATTCCCGGAGCAATTATCAAAACAGCACCATCCTCTGCCTGATCCACTCCATCCTGAATAGAAATAAAATCACCACTACCATCCTGTTTCACATAATATATGTTCTCTTCCTGTGCACTCACTCTCATTCCAAAGGAACAGTAAATAATAAAAAACATTGCACATATGTATCGTATTTTCTTCATCTGCATACTTATCTGTAACCCATACTTCTCTGGTAGCCAATGAGTAAATCCAGATTACTCTTCTCATACTCATTTAATACACTATCGTCAAAATTAGAAGAAGGCTGATACCAGCTAAAGGATTGGAAATACTCATTCAGTGCTGAATCGCTGAAAATCTTACCATGTCTTGCAAATATCTCATATACTGCTAATTTCACCTCATACTGTGAAAGATAATCCACATCTGATATTGTCAGATTTACTGAATTGCTGTATTCCAGAATATATCCATTACCAGATTGATGTCTTATTGTTGCATCCATTACATTTCTTCCGAGCAGAGCATTATAATAATCCCAGAATTCCAATACCTGACTGTTGTTGCCTGTGTTGGCGAGATTTGTATCAATATACTGCAAAATAGTCTGTGCATCAGTTCCTGCATTATTATATGATGTAATCTTTGCAATTACATATTTGGTATATGCACTCTCTCTGTTTTTCTGATACTCATCACTTGCAATGATTCCATCATATACATAATCCTGTAACTGAGTAAGTGCGCTGTTCAGTCCATTCTCATCCAGGTTAGCTGCCGCAGTATAAATAACATCATTCATGAGATACTCTGCATGACTCTTCTGCATTTCAACATTCTTATCTGCTATCTTCTGCAGATCAGCGTATATAGACGCAAGACTGTTAGACTGTAATTGGATGTATAAGTTCTCCTCTTCTGTAAGCTGTGAAAATACCGTGTCATAGTCATTGGCATTTTTACCAGCTGCTACTTTACTTTCAAAATCAGAATACTGTGCATCCATTGCCTGTTTCAGAATCTGTGACAATGTGTCCTTTTGCTCTGCTGAAAGATCTGTAGTATTGGACAAAGTAACAATTTGATTGATCACTTCATCATACTTTCCTTCTGCAAGCATCTGCTCATACTGTGACGCCTCTTCTGAATTATCCGTTGATGTTTCAGTCGTCTCTTCTGTGGATTCTTCTGTTTCAATCTCCGCAAGATCTGATTTGGTATTTTTGCCGAACAGTTGATTCGCCAGAACAAAAGCCGAAACACCAAGGCCGATTACAAGAACACATCCCACTACAATGAGTGCTATCGTTCCCCCATTACCACTCTTTTGGGAATTGTTATCTTTCTTATTTTCTTTTTTATTTTCTTTCCGTTTCTTCTCTTCTTTCTTAGTTACTGTAGTTATCGTTTCCTGAACTTGTCCAAAAGCTCTCTGAAAAGCTTTCATCGCCTGAAACCGGCTCGTATTCTGTACATTTAATCCCATGATCAACGCATTTTCTAAACCTGGTGCTATCGTAACCCCCAAAGCAGAAGGCTTCTGTAATGTATCCTGACTTAATCTCTGATATGCACTTGGTGGCACAATCCCTGTAATGCATCTGTAAATCGTTGCACATAATGCATATACATCTGCTGAAATATTCACCTGGCCCTGATACATTTCCACAGGTGCGTAGACGCTGCCCTGAGGTGATACCTTCCCCTGAATATATCCAAATCCCACTAACTTCAAGTTACCCGTATTGTTGAAAATCAGATTGTCCGGTGAAATATTTCCATGCACAAATCCCATATCCTGTAAACGGGCAAAATCTGTAAAAAGCGGCTGCAATAATACCTGCATTCTTTCCACTGGAAATCTGTTCCTATTCTGTGTCAGATAAGCTTCCAGACTAATACCTTCCACATACTCCATAATCGTATATACAGTTCCATTCTCTTCCAGTAATTCATATACCTGTGCTACTGACTGTAATCCCTGTGTTGCATACAGAATTCTTGCATTTGCACTATATTTTTGTTTCTCCTGTTCAAATCTGTCTGAGCCATTAACTGTTATATGATCGTCTGCTCTCTCACAATCATCCAGTGGCATGAACTCCCGGATAACAACTTTCTGACCGTTCTGTACTACAACACCTGCATAGGTAATTCCAACCGGATTTTCTCCTAATACTGTTGTAATCTGATATTTTTCCCCAATTATTACACCGTTTATTAATTGCGTACGCATACTTTTATCTCCTTGTTAGTTAATATTAATATTAGGCGTTTGTGAAACGCCAAAAGCCGCATAAATACGGCATTTTTTTGTTGTTAA